>NC_014472.1:3490000-3790000 GCF_000153165.2 Maribacter sp. HTCC2170 | reverse complement strand
CCTTTCTTGATTTTCGAGAACAGCTTAGGATCTACTGGAATATGTACTTGATAATCCGATAAGATAGGAGGAGGTATGTCAGGAGCGGCAATCCAAATTTTTGATGGATTGACCACTCTACCCAAATCATCTCGTTCAGGGGTAATATGAATTACTTTAGGACCTTCAACCATTGGACCGGTTCTTAATTTAGGCCCTGATAAATCCATTGCAATCTTACATTTTTTACGTTGACGTTTACTGGCTATTTTTAAATTATCAATCATCTTTAGCCAATCTTCGGGTGTATCATGCGCACAATTGATTCGTGCACAATTCATACCATTGGCCAATAGTTTTCGTATAAATCCGAGGTCTTCAGCTGCGGTATTTGGTAAGGTCACCATTATACGGGTAAACCTGTTCAATGATTTATGCCCAAACAATAATGTGGTATTCTTATTCAATAATTTATTGCCTTTCTCAATTGTAAGAATACCATTGGTAGGTAATGTGTCTTTTTCATTCAATAGACTGTTGATAAGGCGCTTCAGGTTGTAAATTCCTTTCATAACATGGCCCTCTGCAGCAGAGAGTGCTGGAAAACCTAACTGCATAAGCTCCTCTTCCATGGCATCAATATCAAAGGTTCTTACGGCTAGATAATGAATCAAGTTTTCGGCACTTTTAAGATGTACGGGATGAACAGCTTCCAGTTCCTCGGCATATTGCATTTCCATCTCCTTTGTCTTTGCTAAAAAGGCATCTAGCTTTGCACTAAGAGCCCTTAATCGTTGCTCTCTATTTCTCATAACGCAGATAATTTACAATACAGAATGAATCAGGATTTTGTTTTAGAAAAATCCATTGTAAAGTTAAACTATAAAGCCCATTTCAAGGACGTTTTAAGGGTAAAATGAGCGCTAAAAATTGGTTATTTCGCATTGTGTTCAAAAAAATAGTTTAGGGGGTAATAGTTTATTAGGATAGTGTTTTTATTTTTACGCCTTTTTTAATAAATCTATGGAGTTATTGGAAGTTGGAGATAAAATGTATACAGTAAAACGTGATGGGTTTGAAGACTTTGCACGCTATACTTTTTCTGAAGTTGTTAGGCTTACAAAAACTCTTGCCATTCTAAAAAATGGTGTCCGACTTGTAAACAAGCCCAAAGAATCATTTATAATGGAGGATGTGGGTTATTCAGTGGCCCGCGATTATGCTAATCATTGGCATAAGGTTTCATTAAAGGCCATTCGAACAGCACAAATTGAAAATCAAAAAATTAAAGTTCATGACTGGTTTGAGCAACGCGAATTTAATCTTGAAGAGAAGCAATTAATATATAAACAGTTTGAAAAATTGAACCGACTTTATATTGTTTCCAATAAAAATAAAGCGGTCTAATTCTCTTTTAGGCTTGAAAGGTATTCAATAAGGTTCCTGAGCTCTCTTTTTGTGATCATTTTACCCATTGCCGGCATAGCGGAAACACTATTTTTTCGCTTGCTTATTCGTGAAACTGCAATTTCCATCGGTTCGGCATCTGAGGTTCTTAAAATAATTTCATGTTTGGTTTCATCTTCTAAAACCCCAGTTATTTCTTGACCATCCTTAAGCGTTACGGTTACGGTACCATAACCTGGTGCCAAACGTGCACTAGGTTCTATTAAGGACTCCAAAATCTCTTCTCGGGAAAGTATATTGGCAATATTATCCAATGGTGGACCAACTTTTCCGCCTGCACCATCCACGGCATGACAACGAACACATTGTGCAGTAGGGTTACTTATAAAAACAGATCTACCAGGCCACCATTCACCACCATACAGCGTTTCTTTGTACGAATCTAAACTTGAGTCATTGTTTTTTAGTTTTTGCATCTTACCTATCAGAGTTTGAGAGCCTGAGGATTCGACCGCTTCTACCAAATCAAGAATGATTCCCTGGTCTAAGGAATTTGTCGTTGCTTGATTGATCAAACTATGTAAAGTGCTTTCGCTTTTCTCCAAAGGAAGGTTACCAAGTACTTCCAACATTTTTTGCTGCTCCCTAGTTGAGCCAGACTTGAATATTGGACCAACAATTGTTGGAAGTTTTTCTTTGGATAATTCCAGTTTGGAAATCAATCCTACTGCCGCAGCACGTACATTTTGGTCTTTGTCCTGCATTCCCATACGAATTGCTGATTCAATACCCGAAGAATTTAATTGACCCAATGCATTTAGTGCAGCCGAACGAACATTGGCCGATTTATGCTTTCTCAAGATGTTATTTAGGGTATTGTTTTGGGATTCTATACCTAACAAGCTTAAGGTTTTAGCAGCACCAACAAGAATTTCGGGATCATTATCCTTCAAAAATACAGCAATCTCATTTTCTATTTTCGATTTCACCAGTTTGGGATCTCTTTTGATTTCACCGCGATAACGCCCATCAACTCTATCCAAAACCGAAGGCTCACCCCAAGTACCTATAGTAGCCAGAGCTTCACCCCTTAAATTTCCGGCAACATCTGATCTTTTGGCAAATGCAATAAGGTTGTTCAACTCCGTTTCGCCGCCAACACGGAGGGCTGCATTAATAGCCCTACGTAAAAGGGGTTCAGAGGCAAACCGCTTTTCCGTTAATACCTCTGCCAAATCTGGGAGTACTTTTTCAATGGACCAATCATCATTAATTGCTCGAGCAGCTTCAGTGACAATAAATTCATCTTCATCTGCTAAGAATAGTGCAACTTGCTCGCTCTGTAACCGACGCAAAACTAATACCGCGGCTATTCGTAGACTTCTGTTCGGATTTTTTGCAAGTTCCGTTATTGGCGAAATTTGCCCTATTCTAGAAAGTGCTAAAACTGCTGCATGCCTCAGATAAATATCTTTATCGGCATTTCTTTCAATAAGCGCCAATAGGGGTTGAATAGCATCCCCATGTTTTATTCTTCCCAATGCCTGTGCTGCGAAAAACTTTACCCTAGCATTATCGTGTTGCAATAGAGGTATGAGATGAGTACCAGACTTGGTAAATCTAATATCTCCCAAAACTTTTGCAGCCTGGGCAATGATTTCTGGATCATTATCTTTTAAAAGGTCAAGCAAAGGTTCTGCCTTGTTTGGATTATTACCAGCTAGTTGCCCAATTCCCCATATCGCATGTATTCTTGCAAATTGATTACGATCTTCAGTTATCACTCTTTTTAACGCTCTATAACCCCAAAACGTACGATTTGCTAATTCAAATTGCGCTTTTTTACGAATGCGCATATCAGTATAGGCAAGCAATGTCACTAAATCGGTTGTGGATTCGTTTTCGTAATCCAATGTCATTAAACGCTTTGTTTCTTGACGTTCTGACTCTAAATCATTTTCGGTTACATCCAACTTCCAAACACGGCCGTAATTTTTTGTGCCCCAACCAGTGATCCAATCCGAAAAATAGAGCGCCCCATCTGGACCAAAGCGAAGACCAGTTGGAAGTACACCACTCATCATATCTTGATCCACACCCAAATCAAAGGAGGCACCTTTGGGCTTCAAATCAAATGACCAGATATGTGACCTGCCGGGGTCCCCAACAAATTCTACCAAAAAGAATTTGTTTAACCAATCTTTACCCAATGCGGTTCCTGGATTATAGGCCATCCCGGTTGGGCCATTGTGAAAATTAACTATTGGTGGAATAATATAAGCGGCTTGTCCGTCCCATCTTGGTTTAAACAATTTTTCATCCATCCAAACCTTATAGCTATTGTTCTTAGGATCCGTATACTTTCCATACTGCCAATTGGCTCTCCAACCAGCATCAGAACCTTCAACAATATGTACTAAACGTTCGCTTTCCCCCCGATGGTCACCGTCATTATCCGAAGAAATAATATTGCCGTACGCATCAAAAACAAACTCATGGGTGTTTCTAAGTCCACGTGCGAAAACCTCAAAATTACTGCCGTCTGGGTTACAGCGTACAATTATACCTTGATTTGGGTAGTGATGTTTGGCCCCATTTACAGTAGTTAAACTAGCCCCGATATCACCTATGCCCCAATAAATTTTTCCATCCGGTCCTTGTATCGCCCCGGACATTCCATGACCACTGAACCCAATGTGTACTGCAAAGCCATTTGCCAAAGATGTTTTTTCATCCAACACCCCATCATCATTCGTGTCCTGCAATCGCCAAAAATCGGGTCCCACGCCCACATAAACATCATCATTGGTCACTAAAAGTGCTCCGGCTACATCTGTAATTTCTTCATTGAAGTCTTCAAGAATACGGGTAGATATATCTGCCCTCCCGTTGCCATTACTGTCTTCCAACATCCAAACTTCATCTTTCTCAACTGCTAAATCGCGCCAGTCATGAATGCTATCATTGTTCAAATCTTTTAACCATTCATTTTCTTCGCTATTTTCTGGCGAAAAAGTGCTTCTCAAAAATGCCCTGCGATCCTCAACTGATTGGAGTGCTATGGAAGGAGTCATCCAATCCCGAAACCCGCGGATATCAAATTCAGAATTTTTCTGGCGATTAGTACGTGTAAGATAGATTCTTCCTTTATCATCAATGTCCATAGCAATAGGGTCAGGAGCCAGTGAATCGGAAGCCCATAGACTTAATTCCAAACCTGGGGCTAAAATAGCTGCAGTGTTTTCTCTTATTTCCTTGGCGTAACTAGCTCCAGTTACAGAATCCTCATATTTCACCAATGGTATCTCAATTGGTTTATTCGAATTAGGACTACATGAAGAGATGACTGTTACTGAGAATATCACCAATATGAGTAAAAGCTGAGATCGACGGAATTTCATGAAAGGTTTTTAAGAAGTGTGGTTGTACTTCTTAAAAATAGGGAATTATACCAAGTATTGGAAAAAGAAAAAATCAATTCTGCCATTAGAACAGTATTATAACAATATACAGAACTTTCATTCTTTTTGTAAAAGAATTATATCCTTGGTGATTCGTTCAATTTCATCACCCATGGTGCCATCATAGACCCCGCGTATGCGTTTCTTTTTGTCGACCAATATAAAATTGGGAGTGTGTATAAAGTCTTGCAATCCTCCGTCACCTTGTTCCACCACAGCAAAGTAACTTTTTCGTGCAAGGTTATAAATGTGTTTTTTATCCCCAGTGGTTATATTCCATTTACCATCAATTGCACCATGTTTTTCCGAGTATTCCTTAAGAATTGGAACACTGTCCAGTTTAGGTGTCACGGATAATGATAAAAACTTGATATCATCATTTTTCATGAATTCTTCTTGCAATTTTTCCATGTTATTGGACATGATAGGGCAGATGCTGGGGCAACGAGTAAAGAAAAAATCGGTAACATAAATTTTGTCTTTGTAATCTTCCTGTGTTATAGTTTCACCATTTTGATTGATTAACTCAAAATCAGCGACTATATGAGATTCTGTTTTTCGTATAGAAATATCTACCAATTCAGGATTAAAATCAGATGGATTATAAACTGGTAGTTGCGCTTCTTCATTTAAAAGAAAAAAGATTAAAACAATAATACCTATAGTGCCAAGCACTATAGGTATTATTGTTTTTTTTGATGTTTCCATTTGTTAAATTAGAGGATTGAATTGTCAATTTGGATGTCAGCATGTTCCCAAGCCTTATCAAACTCCAGTTTAATAACCTTCGCTTCTTGCATTTTACCTTGTGCTTTTAAGCTGTTATGAAGCCCTATTAAGGACCAGCCATTTTGACGTAACACCTTTAAATCTTCTTTATAGATTTTCTCAGCTTCTGCAAACTTTTTATCCTTCATTAAAATCGCTCCCAGGTTTTGACGTGTTGGAATATGCCAGGCAGCAGGCTCTGTATAGGTTAAACCATCTTCAAATATCACAGCATTTTCGAGGTGTTCAATAGCATTTGAAACATCACCTTTCAATGCGGCCAATTCTCCAGCCACTACTTCATAGGCTATATTGGCTATTCGATTGGATGTATTATTCGCAGTAGCTACCAAGGATTCCAATTCTGGATCTTTTTTGAGGGTGGCAATGGCTTCCAATTCTTCTTCGGCCTCTTTCACATTTCCTTTTCTAATAAAAGCAATTCCCCTAGCATAATGTCTCATTAGATTAAGGTGTTTAATATCAGCACTGGGAGCAGGGATTGTCAGAATCTCGTTCCATTTCCCAAACCGTGTATAGGCCAACAATGGCGTAGAGGCAAAATCTTGTAAGAAGGTAAGTGTAGCCAATTCTCCAGTAGGTACTTTTTCAGCGGTTTTCTTGGCAGCGTCTATTGCTATATCGCTATCACCCAATAAACTGGCCGAAGACCATAAAAAATGTATGTTATGTGGATAATAGGCTAGGGGATAAAGGCCTTGTGAGAAACATTGGGCAATATAATCCTCATCGGCCAAAATTGCGGTTTGGTTCACCTTAACCGCGTCTAAATAACGCCCTACTCGAATATAGATATGCGAAGGCATATGTACAATATGTCCGGCTCCTGGCATTAAAGATGCCAATTGATCCGCACTAGGTACCCCAAGATCTGGATAGGGAAGTTCTACCATGTGAATATAATAGTGATGCCCTCCAGGATTCTCAGGTTCTAGTTTCATCGCCTTTTCAAGAGCAGCTTTGGCCTCTGCTATATTCGGAGATGGATTCCCATCTTTATCCCAATAATTCCATGGAACTGTATTCATTACCGATGCGGCATATAGTATTTGTATGTTGGCATCTTCAGGATATTTTTTTACAACCTTTTCCATAGCATGCATATAGGCCATATTGAGTTCTGCAACATCTTTGGTCAGATCTTCACTGTATCTTGCCGATAAGGCCTCAATTAGTGCTTGCTCCTTTGCAGTCGATTTTGCAGCCAAGTTCCTTGCTTTTACCATTGTTTCATTGATTTTGATTTTCCGTTCATCTAATGGTAGGGGGTCGTTGATGTTTGGTCCCAAAGCAAATGCTTGTCCCCAATAGGTCATGGCAGAGTTAGGATCTAAACGCGCTGCTTCCATAAATGAACGATGTCCTTCTGCGTGATTAAAAGCATAGGACAGTTTTATGCCTTGGTCAAAAAATGCTTGCGTGCGTGCGTTGTTTACAGTTACTGGAAAATGTAGATTCCCTAAGTTTTCAAATAAAGGCGATATTTGGCGTGTAGTATCAACCACATCCAATAAATACTTGGTGGGCGTGCATTTTGTAAAGCTAAATGACGCTTTTTGATAATCGACTTTATTGGTCGTTTTCGAATTTTTGTTCATAAAATGAACTAGTAACAATAGAAATAATACTGAAACTCCTAAGCTGATTTTTGTTTTCATTTTGTTCTTGTTTTAGGATTTTTGTATAAATTTTTTGGCTTCTTCAATTTCGGGACGAGTACTATCGGAATTTTTGGTCAAATCAATAAGTTGGTTAAAATATTGATTTGCTTTTTCTAGATTACCAGACTGTTTGGCCGCTATGGCAGCACCGTAAACGCCATTAAATCTTTCTGGATGTTTATTTAGATTCTCTTGGTAAGCAGCTAATGCTTCTTTTGGTCTATTCATGTCTAAAAGCATATCTCCCAATAATTCTATAGCGGGTAAAACGTCACCAGGGGTTACTGGATGTAAACTTGTTTTACGTTCCATCTCAGCGGCTTCTTGCATTAATGCTAATCCGTTTTCTTTATCATTTTTGTTAAACTGTAACCAAGCCTGTGCTGTTTTAACTTGTATCTGAACCTGTTTTACCTGAATAAACTTAGAGCGGTCATTTTGGGCAGCTAAATTCTCATACAATTTTGTAATTATAGCAATCTGTTCTTCAGCCAAAGAGAAATCCTTTGTGTTTGATGCTCCTAATGCTTTAGCAAAATGATGAATGGCTTTTTGCCAAGGGAATTGTTCCCAGTCCAAGTCCATTTCTTGCAATTCAAGGTTTACAGCCCTCTCCCAATTTTTGTTCTCAAGTGCTAACCTTGAAGGTATTGCGGCAATTGGATAAATAACCGCCGTGATGGTGGTAGGGTAAAAGGACCTTAGTTTATTTATTAGTTCATATTGCTCTTCAGCTTTAGCATTATCTCCTTTTTGTAAATAGGCATAGACCAAATAATCTATGGCATGTAGCTCCTCAAAGTAACCTTCATTAATCCCTAAGGCTTGAGTATAACATCTTGAGCTTTCGGCAGACTCAATATTTGATTGTATCGACTCTTCCCAGATTCCCAATCTGGTGAAAATATGTGATGGCATATGCTGGGCGTGAGATGAGGAAGGTGCTATTTTCGCATATCTACGAGCCGTTTCCAATCCTTTTTCCGCTAAAACGGAATTGTCATAATTATGAATTATGTAATGGGCGATGCCAGGATGATCAGGGTTGTCGGCAAAAAGTGATTCAAGGATTTTCCCTGCCTTTATTTCGTTTTTATATTCTTTCCCTACCCTATCTCTGGTAGAGTATAAGGCCAAAGTATAAAAAATGGCAGCTTCAATATCTTCAGGATATTTTAGATAGATTTTTTCCATCTCTTCTTCGAAACGCTTGGCCCTTGTTTTGTGGTCAACATTTTGCCAATCGGAGTAAAAGGAATCAATGGCATTTATATAATCATGTTGCTTCTCGTCCATCGACAGTTGTTTGGCGACCGCTAAAACTTTAGAGCCTTTAATTAAATCTTTCTCAGAAGGAGGAAACCATGCGGCATGATAAATACTCATAGCAACTCCCCAATAAGCCATTGGACAATTGGGGTCGGCATCAATAACTTTTACGAAGGCTTTCTCGGCTTCAGCATATTGGAATGAATGCAGGAGTGCAACGGCAAGGTCAAAATCAGCTCTTGTTTCGTAACTACAGGATAATGAAAATTTAATTTCACCAAATTGACCATCACCACAAAGTAAAAGCTCCCCTCTGACTAGGTCTAGAGACGCTATTGCAGGAGTGGTTTTTTTATCTTTGCATCCTAAACACAAGAGAATTAGTAAAACTAAATTGATTGTGGTTTTCATATTATTGGTTTAAGATTGTTGTATAAACTTTTTGGCTTCTTCAATTTCGGGACGAGTACTATCGGAATTTTTGGTCAAATCAATAAGTTGGTTAAAATATTGATTTGCTTTTTCTAGATTACCAGACTGTTTGGCCGCTAAGGCAGCTCCATAAACACCATTAAATCTATTGGGTCGTCTAACTAAGTTCAATTCATATACAACTAATGCCTCTTTTGGTTTTTTTATAGCCAAGAGCATATCTGCCAAAAGTTCATCTGCTGGTAGTATCTCACCCGGCGTTACCGGATGTTTAGAAGTTAAGCTTTCCATTTCCGCAGCTTTGGTCATTAACTTCAATGCATCTTCTTGATTTCCTTTTTTGAGTTGTAACCAGGCTTCAGCTGACTTTATTTGAATTGCAACTTGATTGGCTTTGTAAGCATCATTTATTGCTTTTAACTCATCCTCAAATGAGCTAAGCAGATCGAGTTGAGATTGGGCACTTTCTAAATCATTTGTATGGATACTTCCTAAAGCCTTAGCAAAGTGTAATAGTGATTTTTGCCAAGGAAATTGTTCCCAATCCAGTTCAATGTTATTTGGTAATTCTATTTTAGAAGCTTCTTCCCAATTTTTGTTTTCAACAGCTATTCGTGCCGGAATGGCCGCTGCGGTATAAGCGATTTTAAAATTTGGAGGAAAAATTTCTTTAAATGTTTTAAAATATTCGTACTGCTCTATAGCATTTACATTATCTCCGGTTTGTAGATAAGAATAAACTAAATAGCCCATCGCATGCACTTCCTCATCCCAATGCGCTCCAGGCGCTATGCTTTCAGCATAACAAGTAGCTGAAGAAGCAGAATTAATATTCGTATCTATAGACTCTTGCCATAGACCTAATCGTGTAAAAATATGAGAGGGCATATGCTGGGCATGTGCAGAATTAGGTGCAATTTGTGCATAGCGCCGGGCTGTATTAAGTCCGAGTTCTGCCAATTCAGGATAATCATACGAATGAATTATATAATGTGCGATTCCAGGATGATTAGGTTCTTTTTCAAATAAACGTTCCAATATTTTACCCGCTTCTTGTTGAATTTTATAGGTTTTATCTGTTGGCAGAGCTGATGCTCTCAAGGCCAACGCATAAAAAACGCCAACCTCGGTATCATTGGTGTTGGCAAGGTACATTTCCTTCATTTTTTGAGCATACCGCTCCTTTCGGGTTTGATTGTCCACGGTTTTCCAATCTTCATAAAAAGCACCAATAGCATCTAAATATTGAGCTGCTTTTTTAGATTTTGGTAAACTTTTCGCAGCATTAATCAATTTATTTCCTTTAATAAGTACATCTTCTGAAGGCGGAGCCCATAGTCCGTGGTATATACTCATGGCCACACCCCAATATGCCATAGGACATTCAGGGTCGACATCAATCACTTGAACAAAAGCCTTTTCAGCTTCGATATACTCAAAAGAGTGTAATAGAGCAATGGCGAGATTAAAAGTCTCTCGAGTTTCATAGCTACAGGATTCAGAGAAACTAACTTCCCCAAATTGACCATCACCACATAATAATAACTCTCCTCTTGTTAGGTCTAAGGAAGCTAACGACGGAGTTGTTTTATCCTTACATCCTATAAAGATTAAGGTTATTAAAAGTAATTTGATTGTTTTTGTCATGGATTTTGGTTTTGATTTAGTCAGTTTGTTTGTAGTTCGCGATGCATTTTATCTCCTTCTCTAACAACAATTTCAATAATTTCTTCTATATCTTTTTGAGAAGTTCTAAAGTTTACAATGCATCCTCTAAGACAATACTTTTCATTGATAATGGCATTTGATAAAAAGACCTCTCCACCTTGTTGTAGTTTGTCCAATATTTTTTCATTCAAGGTGTTTAGGTAGGTTTCACGTTTCTCTTTGTCATTCGGAAGACCTTGTTGCGGAACATACCTAAATGTGGTAATGCTCAAATTTTGTGTTATGGCTTCCAATTCTGGATGGGAAGTTGCTAAATCAAAAAGCAATTGGGACAAAACGATGTCCTCTCCAATCATTTTCTTATAACCCTTTCTACCATTTTGTTGCAAAGCCATCCAAACCTTTAATGCCCTGAAACCTCTTGAGTTTTGAAGTCCGTATTCATAAAAATTAAGAGATTGTCCTTCTTCGTCTTTTGTGAAGTTGTAATATTCAGGATTTGAACTGAAAGTGTCTATTAGGTGTTTTGGGTTTTTAACCAAAGTACAACCCGCTTCAAGCGGTGCATATAGCCATTTATGGGGGTCCAAAGCAATAGAATCGGCCTCTTCTATTCCTAGGAACAGCTCTTTCAACTCAGGAATAATGGCTGCGGGTGCTCCATAAGCCCCATCAATATGAAACCAAAGATTTTGTTCTTTACAGATTAAAGCGATCTCGGTCAGATTATCCACCGCACCGGTGCTTACATCTCCTGCGGTACCAATGACCATAAAGGGTTGGTAACCTTTTTCAATATCTTGTTTTATGGCTATGGAAAGTAGTTCGTTGTTCATTTTATTCTCGGAATCAGTAGGAATCCATCTAACTGACTTTGAACCATGACCAAAAAGGATAGCGGCCTTTTCTACCCAAGTATGGGTGGTTTTGGAACAATAGACCATTAACCTTGAGTTGGAATTCAGTAAACCTTCTTCTTTTAAACTTTTTGGGGCCTTAGCAGTTCTTGCAGCCAAAAAAGCGGTAAAGTTTGCCATGTTTCCACCACTGACCAAAATTCCACCATAACTAGGTGATACCCCAATAAATTCTGCCAACCATTGTATTGTTTGTTTTTCGATTTCTGTGGCCATTGGGCTCAAAATCTGAGCACCTACATTTTGATTTACAGCGGAAGCAAGCATGTCTGCCAAAACTCCAATTGGTGCAGGTGAGGAGGTGATGTACCCCATGAATCTAGGGTGCCCATTGAATAAGGAATGATTTAATAATAGGTTTAAAGATTTTGAAATAATTTCCTCTGCAGATTTTCCTTCTTCAGGTAAATTTGAAGTGCCCAAGACTTTTTGCAATTGGAGGGCTGATTCGCCAGGAGTTACTGGATAGTCATCCACAGCATCAAAAAAGTTCGCAATGATATCAATGAGATTATAGCCGATTTTTTTGAAGTCGGACTTGTGAATTTCAATGGGTGTATTTCTATTTTTGGACATTTATTTTTCGATCTATTCTTAATTACTTTCTAGCCACTCGTTTCAGCTTTTATTGTCTGTAACTGCTAACCATAACCTATAATGTAAGTAGGTAAAACAATCGAAGTTGACAAAATGTGTATTTGGTTGCATATAGGTCATACTTGGCACTAAAATATGTATTAATGCATTAAGATATTTGTGAGCTTCTTTAATAGTTTTTGTTTATTCAGCTGTTGCTGGTCTACATTTTCATAGATAAGTAGGTTAACTTTTGTTATGCCCTGGCCTCAAGGATTAGATTAAAAGGAGTCTCTACTACCTTTTTAAAACTATTGAAACCACCTGAAGTGATTACTTCTTTAAGTCGTTTTTCACCCGCTTGTGCACCCAAGGCTAGGCCAACTTCCTGATTAAGGGAACAAGGGGTACAAAGCATTGTGGAAAATGCATAAAAAGCACGACCAACAGGATTCAGGTTTTCCTCTAAGGAGTCTTTTGCAAAAGGTTCAACCACCATGCAAGTGCCGTCTGGTTTCAGGGCATCTTTTACATGGGCGCATGCCCCAACTGGGTCACCCATATCGTGTAAACAATCAAAGAAAGTAACAAAATCGTAATCCTTGCCAGGGAAATCTTTCGCAGTGGCAACTCTGAAAGTGGCATTTGTGACACCTGCTTCTTTTGCTCTTTGCATGGCTTTTTGAATAGATTTGTCATGAAAATCATATCCAAAAAACGTGGAATTGGGAAATGCTTTTGCCATAATTATAGTGGATGCCGCATGACCACATCCAATATCGGCTACCTTGGCCCCCTTTTCCAATTTTTCGACAACACCATCCAAAGCTGGTAACCAATTTGAAGTTAAATTGCTTTCATAGGACGGACTGAAAAATTTTTCAGTTCCGCAGAAGAGACAGCTATTATGATCTCCCCAAGAAACCCCTTCCCCTGTTTTAAACGCTTTTTCTATTTTGGGTTCATCGTGGTATACCGAGGTAATTGCATAAAACGCTCCAGTCATAAATACCGGACTTTTGGCATCGCCAAATACAGCAGCTTGTTCTGGAGTCATTGAGAAGGTATTATTCTTGGCATCGTACGCAATATATCCAGATGCAGCTTGGGCTGATAGCCACTCACGAACATATCGTTCAGCTGTACCTGTGGCCGAGGCCAACTCGCCAGAAGTCATTGGGCCAGATTCCGACAACGATTTGTACAAGCCGAGTTTGTCACCTAAAGTGACAAGTGGACCATTTGCCGCAGCTCCCATTTCAGTTACTACTTTACCTAATAAGTCGTGTAATTTTTCTTCGTTTAATTCCATGATATTTATATTAATTTGTTAGTACTTAAACAACCGGTGAAGAGTTGTTCTAATTTGTAATATGAGGGAATTATTACGTTTAAATAGTGTGCTGACCTCTTTGTCTTTTAATTCTATTGTGTAATGGCCTACTACAATTTTAGTTATATCATACCAGAATGACTTTCACCATTCATTCATTTCATAGGAGTATTCGTGAATCGCTGCAAAAGGTTGTAATATGGATTATCATTGTTATAAAATCTATTCCCACATTCGAGAACAGTCGATACAATAGATGATTTCACTATTAGTTTCCTTATTATCGTTAATGATTATTTTGAGTTTTTTTGCTCCTTCACCAAGGTTGACAATAGGAAAAGTTATAAGACCCTCTCCTTTTCCAGGATTTTGGAAGCTACTTTCTTCTTCATGTGCCTTAATCCATTTGTCTTTAAAATAAAGTCCTCTATAGGTAATTCGTTTCACACTGTGTTTACCTTTAGGAAGATTTTTAAATCGTGCCATGATATAAATTTCATCTCCTGTTACAAAAGGACCATCTGATGAAATACATTTCGAGTATCCATTTTTGGTTTCAATTTTTTTACAAATTTCCAAACTATATAATGGATCGGACAGCTTTGGAGCTCCAAATGGCGTTACGTATATGCTCAGGAATTCTTCCACAATATTATCGTCCTTTTTAGCTCTTAAAGTATACCTCGTAGTACGTTTTGGTGATACGATTAGGTCTCCGTAATCCTCGACTGGTTTACCGTTAAGTGTAACTTTATCGGCATTGTAAACATTCCATAAAAGTTTTGTTTCTATTCCTCTTCTAATAGTAGGATGACTCGCATAAAAACTTCCTATATCAAGTTGGTTTTGAGCCACTGTAATTTTAAGTTTGCTACTTTCAGCTTTTACCGCCCCTTTTGATGACTTAGAACTGGCCATAAGTACATAGGTTGTGGTTTCATCTATTAAAACAGTTTCCGATCCGCTATTTGGTACACCGCGATACTCTCTTGTTCCCATTCTGCCTAAATTAACTTTTGAAGCATTTTCTGTTTCCCAAGAGAGGGTAACTGCTGTTCCTTTTTCTACAAGAATATTATCTGAAGTAAAAGATATTATTTTTGCTTTGGGAAAAGCTTCAGTTTCATTCCATGACATTATAAAAGGAAACTCTTCACATAATAGGATACTTCTGCTTTCTGTCACACATACTCTTATGCTTTCACTCCTAAAACCTTTTCCTCTAGGTTTTTTGGAAATTTTAAAACTCACTTGATGATTACTAGCTTCTAAAGGTTTCCGGTCTAGAAAAACCTCTTTGTATATATTTCTTCCATCTTTCAAAACAGGATTAGCCTGAATAAATATTTCTTTTGACTCCATTTCTTCAGAAAGAACATAATCAATAGAAATTAAAAGCTCTGAATTGGAAATTTTTTCGGCATTAAAATTACTAAAGCTTATTCCCCCCTGTGCTTCAACCACACCTATGGTAGAAACACAAATAATTAATGTTATAAATAGATTTTTCATTTTTCAAAATTTTGTTTGATAACTTATAAATAGTTCATATTCAAGTTGTGTTCTTTTCTATAACACCTTCTAATCTATATCAAAACGACGAGAAGATTTCTTAACAGGTATAGTAGACTGAACGTGTATTAAATGATACCCTTCATCTCCACTTAAATCAGGTCCACCAACTTTCGTAGTCAGTTGTAAATAGCCTTGAATAGTACCATCGGTTCTTTTAGTAATTTCCACAAACTTTACACCTATATCTGTATCATTTTCTTGCAATTCATTTACGATTAAAAGTTTTTTGTTATCTACTACTAGTGTATGAGATATGCCATTGTCAGAATCTTTTGAGACATCTACATCATCTTTTGTAACAACAAACCTTTTGAGCACTTCACTAATATGCATTTTGTAAGGAAGACCTGAATCTGAAGGGTTTACTATAAAAGCAATTCTAAATTGAGCTGTTAATGGTGGTTCTGCCCAGGGTTTCCAGTTATTAGGTAACAATCCATCCAAATCAAAATCATCTTTACTATCGAACCTATTAGAATCATCTTGTATCAACATCATATAATACCCCCCATTTAATCTCCACCAAATCATTTCTGATGGATGTATTTCTGGTCTGTAATGATGATTCCATTCTCTAACCCAAGGACCATAAAAACACACTTCTTTCCCTTCAAGAACTACGTCTGGATCGCCAACTTTCTTACTTCCTTTTTTAGGGAAAAAGGGATTGTCGTATAAACTTTGGTCAGGGGTAACTTCTGCCTCTAGTTGATATTGACCATTATCATTTTTATGCCAACCATTACTACTCATTAATCTAGTTTCCTTCCTATATGGAAGAGCGTCAGTAATCAAAAATGAAAACTCGTCATTAGGAAGAACAAAAAAATTCCAGTCCATTTCATCACCAAATCCGTCATAGGTTTTAAAATTTTCTAATTTTCCACAGCAAACTTGTTTTTTATAACTTAATGGTATCCAATTATTATTAGAACCAGTACCTGGAATACCTACTATTCTTTTTTCTGATGGTGGATAGTTAATAAAATTGCTAACTGGATCAAACCCTTCAATTCCTAGCATTTTATTTACTATCCTATTCCATTTATTTAAATCTTCTTGAGTACTTCTAGGTGGATTTGTAATCAAGAAGTTATTTTTAGAATCATCTATTGCAACATCAATTTTAGGCGCCTTGTTTTCATATTTCGGGGTTTTAATTTTATACGCATCAATGGGTGACACTATTTCAGTTGAGCTTTTTTTATTTTTAGTAGTTTTTGTTTTGTTGCGATGATCACGTATCACTTGAGCTTCAATTGCACCTATTGTTGTAATACTAATTATTAATGTTATAATGAGATTTTTCATATGTAAAAATTATTATATTGTCTATTGTTCCGGATATAGATAGGCAGCAATGTTTTCAACATAATGGTCTTCTCCTATCGACATATGTCTTTTAGCAGATACTAATATGGGTTGGTCCGCAAATACTCTAACCCATCCGTTTTTATATTCAAACCTACGCATCTCTCCCGCTCTTAACTCAATGGTATGTATTGATTGTGACGTTATGGGAACTCCTTTTCTTTCATAAACCATTCCTGAGTTAACAGAATACCGTACGTTAGCTGTAGATTTATTAGGATTTACAAGAAGTCCCTCAATTCTAATGGATTGATTGTAGCTTCTTGTTCCTTTTTCAAGATGTGGAATTAACCAATTGCGCCATGTAGTCCCTTGTAAGGTGGGAAGTTTTGGCAGTGGTGGCTCCTGATTGGCTGGGTTTAAAACAACTTGTTCTTTAGCTACTTTTTTATTGCGCTGATTACGCCTTATTTGTGATTGTACAAGTGATGTACTTAAAAAGGTTAAAATGCAAAGCGTCAAGAAAATATTGTTCTTGATTAAATCTGACTTCTTTTTTGTTTTCTTAAGTTGAAAGTTTATTAATTCCATTTTATTCAAATTTTGTCTTTCTAAATTCAAGTACCTCTTTTGCCATATCCTTGATTGCAGTACTCTCATCTTGAAGCAATTTTCGTAAATAGGCCGAAACCTGATTATTTTCAATGAGCCGCAGAGCTGAAACCGCTTCTACTTTTAATTCATCTGATGTTCGATCATCATTAATTAAGGATGCTACATATGGAAAAATGTCAAAGGATCCTGTGTTTCCGAGTACTAGCAATTTTTGAATCGTATCTTTTTCGAACCTCATTTCATTCATGAGGAATTTGGTCAAATTATTAGCTTGTAAGGTGTCGTTCTTCTTAAACCTATAGGCCATACCACCCAGGGTCAATTGCGCAGTTGATGTGATGAAATCGTCTTGTGAGTCTTCGGTGTTAAATGCAATAGATTTTACAACCTCCACAGCCTTCTTAGTAGGAAAGGCTGTAGTTGTTAATTCAGGTAATAGTTCTTCAAGTACCTTTTCATTGTTTTTGTTATTGGTGATAATATCAGCAATAACATCTGTGGCTTCCGATGTTTCCGTTCTTGATAAAGCACTACGAAGTACGACTGAGATAACAGAGTTAAATGGTTCTTTTTCTAAAATGGAAACCACATTGTTACAAGTATCTGGATATAAATAAAAAATGGCTTTGAACTTTTCAATTAATAAGTCTTTTTTCTCTTTAGTCAAGTTTTTTGATGCCGATAATCGTTGGAATAATTGCTGCCAATTATCTGACCCTAATGTTCCGGCATGGACCATTTTGGTTACCCTTTCTACTGAAGCAGGAGCACTTAACGTTGTTTGGTTACCGTAATTGGAAGTTTTTTTAATTTTTAAAAGATGTTCTTTCGAGCTGTTTTTTATTTTGGATATTGATGTCAACGATACGGATACCTTGGTGCCAGAAGCGCTTATAGTATCTGTATTGTAAAAAACAATTTGCGCTTCAGAAGTATAAATGCTTTTAATCGTACCATTGGCATCGGTTTCAATCGTAGTAGTATTATCTGTATCAATATTCAGATTTTTTCTTTTTGATTTATACTTCAGATATTTTACTAATTCTTTTTTGTATATATCACCTGTTGAATTGGACTTTGAAATGTGGTAATTGGCCGTGTAGACACCATTGGAGTTTTCTTCTACTGTTTGCCAACTTTTTGATTTTTTTATGGGCTTTACAAATTGCATTCTTCCAATGATATCTTTGAAAATTCCGGCTGCCATGTTGGTCATTGATGAATCAAAAGAAATATGCCCGATTTTTCCATAATTGTCTATCTGAACAAATACTGGTTTCACTAAATCTTCGCTAATAAATTCTGTGTCAGTAATGATTCCTTCATTTTTTATAATGAACGAAGGGTTGGTTAATTGATAACAAACCAACTTACTTTCAGTATTTTGTTTTAAAATAGTTTTTGTTAAATGACTCTTTAAGAGTACTTCTGCTTCCTGTAATGACTCACTTTTGAAGAATGGTTGTTTTGCATTGACCGTATCTGAACTATATAGTTTTTTAATATCATTATATCCAAAACTATCAGAACTATAGGCATAATTAAGTTGGTTTGAAGAGTCAATTACCATACTTCCTTTACATCCTATAAGTAATAGACATAAAGGAAATATGTAATTAAAAAAGCCCATAATGTTTTTCATGATCTTTTATGCTATTGCAGTAAATTAATTGCCCTTCATTTTGAGTTCTTCATCATATTTTGCAATGTTGGCCAATGTATGGGTTATACTACCTTCAGCGATAGTGCCAGATGCTTTAAAGCCGTCCCATTTAAATACATTGTGGGTAAAACGTTTGCAATCTCCACCATAGAATGGAACAAAATCAGGAACACAGGCTTCAGCATAGGCATCAAGTGAGCCACTGAGCATATTAATATCATAACCAAAATAGTGGTTGAAGCCAACTACAATTTCTTGAGAATTTTGATTCCAAATACCTGCGTATGCTTGTAGGTCCAAATCACCCTTGACAAATGAAAGTTCACTCTCAATGCCACCTCCAAATATCTCTGCGAATTCAAGACCAGCCTTTCCATACGCTTGTAGATTCACCAATGGTTTTGCTTCAATCGATGCTATTGTCCTTTCAATTTTTCCTTCATATTCAAATCCTAATTCGCCTTTAACACCAATTAGGCCTACAAAATCTATTCCTGCGATAATTGGAATTTCAAATTCAAAAGAATTGTCGAAACTTTTACTATGTGATTTACTAATTGAGTGTTTTTGTGCAAATGATTTACTTTCATTAACAAGTGCTGTGCCTAGAATTTTTAATTGAATTTTTGTTGTCATTTTTTTTGACACATCTGAGGGTGCGTTAAATTCACCAGATGCATGCAAAATATCCATTGAATTATTTAGAATTGTCCCTTTGACTTTTCCAGTTGCAGATACATTGAATTCAGACTTGTTCTTTTCAGGATTTTCAGAATCAAACGGATAAATTTTTGCATAGCGATGTAACCTACCTTCTATACTGGCCTGAAATGTATTGGGGTGGCCAAAATTCCAATTAGCCACTTTGTCAGTTGGCTTGTGCTCATAAATGGCCGAGAGGTTACCTATTTTTTGGATTCTAAATTTCTGAAAACGGCGAGGAGTAATAAGCTTTTTTGCCATAATGGTACCACCCGATGTTTTTGAATAGTTATATTTATTAACTTCTTTTTTTTCACTCTCAGTGTACATACTATATGGCTTTAGTGTAATTGTCTTTCCTTTTACATTGTTAAATGATGTGACAACACCCACTTTTTTTTCTAAACTCATATACTTTTTGAGGTTAGCACCTTGTTTTCTAGCACCTATAGATTTTGGGGCCTTTAATCTTCTGCCATTCAAATAGTTATTACTTGTATATGTTCTTGAAATCGTTTTTGGAACCTTATTGCGTAATGAATACCCTTGGGCATTTAGTTTTTTTTCAGTTTCGTTCAGTCTATTTATCGCTTCTTGAGCGGTAGTACTTTTTCCATTTTTTAATGTAATATTTCGGTTAGCAGGAACAGCTCTTCCATTTTTATCCTCAAGTTTAAACGGTACAAATTTAATTTTGTCTCTTGATGTTCCTTTCCAACTAGGACTGTTTACGGTTACCTTGACCGGTTTCATTTTAGATTTCAGTACAGACGTTTTTTTTGCTTCCATTTTTAACCTAGTAAAGGGGTCTTCTCCTCCTTTATTTCTATGATCGCGAACAGTTGCATTTTTTTTAGTACGATGATCACGCCTAGTCTGAGCTTGTAACGGGGCGATGTACACCAAGCTTAAAAAGATTATAACAAATGAAAAGAAGGTTCTTTTTTGATTTGATTTTAATTCTGCGTTTGTTTTCATAATTATATATTTAGTTTCCTTTTACTATTTTCCCAGGTATTTTGGCATTATGTTCTTTGGTACAATCCACTATTACACAAGTAGTCCAGCAGGTTGTTTTACCAGCTCCATCGGGGTCATGGCAAAGCTCAGTACAATTAAAGCATGTTGAATTATTGTCGCTGTAAGCTATCGTGTTTGAAGTGCCGTCTTTGATCTTGGGGTTTCTCAAGGATATCTTAGTTATTTCACCTTTTTTTACACTTGCATATATTTTATCGCCTGTGGTGGTTTTGTAGATGTAATTTTCTCCGTTAGAGAGCTTTTTGATGATTTTGATTTGTTTAACATTCCCAATAAATTTTAACCCTGGGTATTTACTTTGGATATCAGTTCTTTTACCAAAAATTGCATCTGCCTCGTCAAAATTTAAGACAGGATTTTTTGATATTTTTATTTTAGTACGTCTATGTTCGCGCACTTTGATCTTAGTGTCTTTACCATCACGTTCCACCTGAGCCTGTATAGGTATAACAAGTGAAAAGATGAAAATAATGGCTAAATGAGAAAGAAATTTAGGTTTAGATTTGAATCTTTTTATTGCTTTCATACCCCTGTTTTTAGTGTTGGGGCTAAAGTATCAAGCATTGCTTTTTTTAACTTGAACTATTTTTTCAAAGGCTAGAAGTAATAATGAATTGCGAAAAATAAGCTTGTACTATTATTGCAGTGAGGATTACTTAAATTAACATAAGTAACTGATATACTATTGTTTAAACCTTTCGCTCGGAGGGTGACCGAATTCTTCTTTAAAAGCCCTGCTAAACCATGAAGGATCGTTGAAACCAACGGCATAAGCAATTTCAGAAACCGTTTTATCAGTGTTTTGTAATTGTTCTTTTGCAGTTTCCAAACGAATGGTCCTTATAAAAACAGCGGTGGATTTTCCTGAAATGGCTTTTAGCTTTCTGTAAACCTGTGATTCGCTTAATCGCAGTTTAAAACTAAGTTCTGAAGTACCAAAAGCCGAATTGTCCAATTCCTCATGAATAAGGTCAATTACTTTGGCAATAAATTTGGTTTCAACATTTTTGGGTTGTTTGGCAATTACTTTGGAGACATGGTCATGTTGGAACTTGGAAATCAACTTTTTTCTTAAAGAGAGCAATTGCTCTAATCTTGCAAAGAGCTCTTCTTTTATAAATGGTTTAGCCAAATAGGCGTCTGCCCCTTGTGTGAGGCCCATAACGCGGTCTTTTGTGGTTACTTTGGCCGTTAGTAGAATAATCGGAATATGGTCTGTACGTTCATCCTCTTTTAGCATGGCACATACTTCGTACCCATCTTTGCCCGGCATCATTACGTCAGAAATAATTATATCTGGAATATGTTCAAAGGCCATCTCAAGTCCTAGAACTCCATTGATAGCGTGGATTGTTTTGTAATGTCCCTTCAAACATTGATCTAAATAATAGGCAACATCTTTATTATCTTCAATAATTAGTATTAAGGGTAACTCGTTATCATTATTTTCTGTGCTCTCTGTCTGAATTTCTGAAAGAGAATATGGAGCGATTGTTTTCTTATTTAACTTTAATGACTCAATACCAATCTTTTCTGCATTTTGTGTGATTGGTAATATTACTTTAAAGACACTACCTTCATCCACTGCGGTGGTCACAGAAATTTCACCACCTAAGAGGTTGACCAACTCTTTGGTCAAGGCAAGTCCAATACCCGTTCCGTCTCTTTTTCTGGTAACCGTGGAATCTGCCTGGTAAAATCTATTGAATATATGGGGCAGTTCGTCTTTTGATATTCCCGTTCCGGTATCACTTACCTTGATTATTAAATGGGTATTATTCTCATTATGTAAATGCAGTACTATTTTGCCCAATGCAGGAGTGAATTTGATTGCATTGGAAAGTAGGTTAGAGATAATGGTTGATAGTTTGGTAGTATCAACATCCATCATTAATTCATCCACTTCTGAATATACCGTGAAATGTATTTCGTCTTCTTGGGCAAAAGATTGAAAACTTTCCCCAAGATACTTTATAAATGGAACAACATTTATCTGCGCCATATTTGTTTCTAAGTGCCCACTCTCAAGTTTTGAAAGGTCTAACATTTCATTTACAAGAGACAAGAGATTGTTTCCATTTCTGCGTATCATTTCAACGGCATTGTTTATTGGCGGTGTTGTCTTAGTATTTAATTCACTCTCCAATGCATCTGTCATTCCTAGAATAACCGTCAACGGTGTTCTAAATTCATGGGTTATATTGTCGTATAAACTATTTTTTAATTGATTCACCTCTTTCAAACGAGCACTTTCTGATACGGCTAGTTTCTTGGAGAGTTGAAAACGGTAGAACCTGTCAGCAATAGCTACCGCTATTCCTGCATATATGAGATACGCCCACCAAGTTGTCCACCAGGGAGGTAAGATTTCTAGGTTCATCTCGAGAGGTGCTTGTTCCCATTCTTTACCTCTCGAGAAACCATTGACCTGCAAGGTGTAATCACCAGAGGGAAGATTTAAAAATTGAATTTCTGGATCTTTTAAAAAAATCCATTCCGAATCAGTAGGTAGTAGTTTGTAGGCATACTCGACGTTTTTGTTAATTCTGTAGTCAATAGAGGAAAACTGAAGAAAAAATGGGAATTCATTGTGTTTAAATTCAAGATGCTCAGTTGTTTTGATTGGTTGCTTTAATATTGACTTTGATCCGTTGTTTACCTTAACTGGATTGCCTTTTACCTGTAAGCCTGAGAAATACAAACTTTGCGGCTTGTCTATTTGTTCAAGATTGTCGGGGTGAAAATAGGTGACCCCTCCAATTCCTCCTAGATAAATTAGTCCGTCATCATCGGTAAATCGCGCATGAATATCAAACTCCTTACTCTGGATACCATCTTCAATATTGAATTGTTTAAATGTATTGTTATGTGGGTTGTACTTTACAATACCTTCATTGGTTCCCATCCAGAGGTTGCCATAGATGTCATCTTGGATGCTATAAACCACATCATTGCTGAACTGTTTTTGTTGGGTCCAAGATCTGAATTTTCCACTTCCGAGATACTGGCTAAAACCACTTCGCGTACCTAGCCAAATGCGGTCTTCCTTATCAATAACAATATCGTAGACAGAATTATGGGCCAGGGAGTTTTCATCACCCTCAATTTTAGAAAAATTGGTAAAGAATGGATTTTGATATGAATTTGAATCAAAACTTAGTTTTGAAAGTCCTGATTGCGTTCCAATCCATATGTTATTTTCTTTATCGAACTTGATACAATTGGAAAAATCATTGATTAAAGAGTTTTGATTTGTTGGACTGTTGTTATATCTAATGATTTCGTAATCTTCATCATTGACATATTCCATGCGAAAAATACCAAGACCATTGGTTGTTCCCCAAAGGTTATTGTTTTTGTCTAGCACAAGATCTCTTAGAAAATCCCCGTTTATGGAATTTGGATTTGTAGGATTGTACTGAAAAATAGAAAACCTAGGATTCTCAGGGTCAAATGTTTTGAGGTCAATCATATTTAACCCGCGTGTAGTGGCCAGCCACAATCTTTTATTTACGTCATCTTTCACTATTGCCCTAACAACAGTCCCTGAAAAACCATTTGGAGTGTTGGGGTTATATTTGAAATAATAGGGTTGTCCTTTCCTAATAAGATTTAATCCGCCGTCTGAAGTGCCAATCCATAAATCACCATCATCCTTTAAAATTGAAAATATTACATTGTCATTCAATAAATGATCGCCTCTTTGGTCCTTTGAAATATTCTTAATATGTGGTTCAGCTAAATCTATTAGATTTGGATAGTTAGCTGTGCCCACTAACATTTGGTCTTTTGAAATTTTCAAAAGGGCTTGTACCGTACCATTGCTAAGACCATTCTTTTTATCTTCTGAATATAGAATCTTGTTTAAGATGCGGCGATTTACCCAATCAAAAAGATATACACCATTTCCTGTACCAATCCATACACTTTGGTGATCATTTTTCAAAAAGGACGAAACATGTCTTGTAGACAATTCTTCACCTGTACTAAGATCAATTAGGTCGACTTGTCTGTTGTCAATGTCATACATGTGAAAACCTAAACCTCCACCAATCAATAAATGATTTGCTGTACGGTGAAATGCTTGTATATTTCCTTGCACCTTTGTTATGGGCTTAGAATTGGATATTTTCGCGGAAGACGGATTTAATTGGGAAATTGTACCTTTGTTATCACCAATCCAAAGCATGTTTTCATCATCGATAAGGGCACTTGTAATAGCTTTCCCCGGCAAGAAATTCTTCTGAATAATATCACCTTGTTCTGAAAAACTTAGTTTATGTAACCCAGATACCCTAGAAGCTACCCATATATTGTTCTGGTTATCTTCAACTAAAGCAGTAATAATTTCATTGCTAATAGATGACTCTTTGAGTTTTACCCGATTAAAAATCTCCAGTTCGGGATTGTAATAATTCAAACCATTGCCAATTGTACCGACCCAAATTTTACCCGTTGAATCTTCAAGAAGTTTGCTGATAAGATTACCTGATAGCGTCAAGGAATCTTGTTTGTTGTATTTATAGTGAATGAATTTGTTTCCGTCAAACTTGTTGAGTCCATCTTGTGTTGCAATCCATATAAATCCTGAAGTATCCAACAAAAGGTCATTGGAGGAAACTTGTGAAATACCATCTTCCAAAGTGAAGTATTTAACTCTTGGTTGATTATTTTGTGAAAAACCAGAATCATGTAAGAAAATGAATAGAAAAATCAAGAAAGAAAATTTAAGACCGTCTTTTATTTTCATCATTTATCTTTGGTTGATATTAAAAAAGTTGTGGTGGAACTAAGAGGGGGAAAGTGATTTCTCTTAAATTTCACAGAAACCTAAGATAATAAATCATAGTTAAAATAATGATATTACCTAAGTAAGGATAATTACATGTTTTATATAGTTAAATGAACCAACTTAATATTTTTAAGAATTAATTGCTAAAAGAGCCTTTTCAAACTCATCTTTATGAACATATATATCTATCTGGCCCAACATAGATGAGGCAAACCCTGCCAGTCTTGCCGATTTCGCTTCGTCTTTGACCACGGCTTCAATTCCTATTTCATGAAGTTTACCTACAACGCGTTGAGCTTCAATTGATTCCCCTGTAAATACTTTTTTATAGTTTGTTTTCATGGTCAATAATTTTGTACTTTGAAGATACCACATTTTTTATTTAGACTATCATCCAAAAACAAAAAAACCATAACAATTGTTATGGTCTTCATCATACTGTCTTTATGATAAATAGGCTTAGGCCATATGCATTGTTTCCATTTGGGGTTCATTGGTTTTAAGAGTAAAATGGAACTCACAGCCTTCTCCTAGGACTGAGTCGAGGTGAATTTTACCTCCCATTTTTTCTATTATTCTCTTAACAGTCGCCAGACCGATTCCGTTCCCACAATTTCCAAATTTATCAGCTGGACCCAAGATTTTGAATATCTGAAATATTTTATCTTGATTTTCACTTGCTATGCCGGGACCATTATCTTTTACTACAAATTCATAATAACCGTGTTTCTTTTCAATTTCAATTTGTATTTTAACTACTGTCTTATCATTATACTTGATTGCATTGGAAACTAGGTTAATCAATATTTGATTCAAAGCCGTTCGGTTAGTATTGATTTTTCTAAGATTGGTTTTTATTTCCAAATTCAGCGCGTTGTCATGTGAAAAGAGACCATTGATGTCATCCTTAAGCTTGGGGATTTCAATATCAGTAACTTCTTCTTTTAATACCGATTCACTTTTGCTATAATCAAGAAGACCATCTATCAGTCCTTTTAATTTGTTCGTGGAGGATTTAATAAATCCCAACATTTTTTTACCATCTTCATCAAATTTTGAGGAATAGCATTCAGTGAATAGCTCTGCGGTTGTGTTTATGGTATTCAAGGGCGATTTTAAATCATGGGCCGCGATATAGGCAAATCGTTCTAATTCAATGTTTTTGTTTTCCAGTTCTTCAACCGACTTTTTCAATAGTATATTACTCTTTCTTAGTTTTAAAAGGTTGATAACTTGATTTGATAAGGCTTTAAGTGATTTGATTTGACTTTGACTAAGCAACTTTGGTTTGTGGTCAATTACACATAATGTTCCAAGAGGAAGACCAGTATCTGAGTAGAGTGAGATACCTGCATAAAAAATAACTCTTGGTTCGCCTATCACTAAAGGATTATCATGAAATCGCTCATCTGTTCTTGAATCTTGAACTATGAAAATGTCATCTTCTTCATTGATTGCATGCGCACAGAATGCATATTCTTTTGGGGTTTCAGAAACGCCCAGCCCATGACGGGATTTGAACCACTGTCTTTTGTTATCCAATAAGCTAACCAAACTAATTGGAGTTCCGCAAATTTCCGCCGCAATAGCTGTTAAATTGTCGTAATCTTCTTCAGGCAGTGTATCTAGAATAGAATAAGATTCTAGGGATGCCAAACGTTCTTTTTCGTTAATATGATCTTTAGGTTCTAACATGGGGGTTTGTGTTTATAATAACCCCATAATATGTTACAGTTAATTTACTGTAAGAATAGGATTACTTTTGAAGTAAACGTCTTTATTTGGTTAATAGTATTCATTAATTATTAAAAAGATTGTTTTAGTAATTTTCAAATTCATAATATCTTAGGGTTCTTTGAGAACTATATAATGAAATGGGCGCTATATTAAATTTTAATAAACAAAGAGTATAATGTAACGTAATGCAATTGTTGAGCGTCATATAAAAAACATTAATCACGAGAAACACTTTTTATCATGAAAAAAACAACCATTCTATTCTTATTCATGGCATTGGCCATAAGCAGTATTCCGGTTTTTGCGCAATCTCAGGAACAGCAGTATGATGCACTTTTAAAAGATACTTACACGAAAGATACACCTGGAATTTCCGCACTGGTATATAAAAACGGAAAGGTTTTATATAGGAAGGCTTTTGGTATGGCGAATTTGGAATATGATATTCCCATGAAACCGGAAAATGTATTTGAAATAGGTTCTATTACCAAACAGTTTACGGCTGTTTCCATTTTAATGTTGATGGAGCAAGGGAAATTGGCATTAGAGGATGAAATCACCAAGTATATTCCTGATTATCCGACTAAAGGAAAAAAGATTACAGTACATCATTTACTAAACCATACCTCGGGTATTAAGAGCTATACCAGTATGCGAAGTTTTATTGCCACGGCAGCTACAGACAAAACACCAAAGGAGTTGATTGATGTGTTCAAGAACGAACCCATGGATTTTGATCCGGGTGAAAAATGGCTCTATAACAATTCGGGCTATATAATATTAGGACACATTATTGAGGTAATCTCAGGGCAATCGTATGAAGAATTTGTTACAGAGCATATTTTTAAGCCACTGCAAATGGAGCATTCTAATTATGGCAGTAAAAGTAGATTGATCAAGAACAGGGCTATTGGTTACTCCCCTGCTGAAAATGGATTTAGAAACGCACGTTATTTAAGTATGACCTTACCTTATGCGGCAGGTTCGCTTATGTCAACGGTAGATGATATGTTGTTATGGCATAAAGCAATACATAATAATACATTGATCTCTGCTAAGTCAAAAGCTCTTGCCTTTACAAATACAAAGTTGAACAATGGGGATGCTACAAATTATGGATATGGATGGCAGATGAATGAAATAGTTGGAGTGCCGAGTATTGAACATGGCGGGGGAATTTTCGGATACGTTACCCAAGGGGTTTATGTTCCCTCTGAGAATGTTTATGTAATAACATTGACCAATCGTGATGGTGCTTCACCGCAGGATGCAACGATAAAAATGGCAGCCATTGCCATGGGAAAACCATATAATTCAAGCGATAAAAATATTTCTCTTTCAAATGATGAACTTAATAAGTGGGTAGGTAATTATGAATTTGATGATAAAGCCTTACGAACCATTTCTTTGGAAGATTCACAATTATATAGCCAACGTGAAGGAAGTAATAAACTAAAGATATATGCGGATTCGGCAAGCAAGTTCCATTTTGATGGCGGACTCACTACTTACGAGTTCAAGATGGAAAATGGTAAGAAAGTAGCACATTTTGTGGCCCGTATCAATTCGTCGAAAGGCATTGAAACAGACAGAAAACCAGACACAGAGAAAGAGGAGGTTAGTATAGATACTTCTACATATGAAGATTACGTAGGTAGCTATGAATTGGTGCCAGGATTCGCAATCACTATCACTACCAAAGACAATCAGTTATTTGCACAAGCTACAGGGCAACAGAACTTTCCTGTTTTTCCAGAGGCAGCTGATACCTTCTTTTATAAGGTAGTTTCTGCACAATTGGTTTTTGAACGAAATGAATCAGGTGAGGTTATTAATGTAACCTTGAATCAAAATGGGCAATCTTTGAAAGGAGATAAGAAATAAGCCCTAAATCTCTATTTTGGTCTGTATGAGGTTTGAGTGTCCTTTGGCAATCATTCTTGTTTTGTCGGCATTCCAAACCTCACATTCGGCATTGATGATCTGTCTACCTTTTTTAATGACATTGGTTTGTGCTATTATGGTGTCACCGGCCTGTGCACGGCTAAAATAATCCACCGATAGACTCACGGTTGTGTACACATGAGAAACTCCTAAAGAGAAAACTGCGGCTCCAATGGCATCGTCAATAATTGCAGCGGTGGTGCCCCCATGAATAATCCCAACAGGATTGGTCATTTCTTCTCTAATAACATAGGAAAATTCCAATTGTCCTGCCTCAGCACTAATTAGTATTGGATTTAACCATTTCATTAGGGGAGAAGGGGAATGGGTGGCATCTTTTCCGATCTGTGTTTTAAAATATTCCAAAGGTTTGTTCATGGGATGAATTTAAATATCAAGCCATAAAGATACGCCTTGAATCTTATTTCTTAAATCAATCACATAACTATGATTTTACTACTTTCTTACCACTTGTAAAGTATAAGCGGTAGAGTTATCAATGTTGACATGTACATAGTAAACGCCAGAACTCTGATTTGATAAATCTAGATTGATTTCTTGATTGTTAACGAAAAGTTCTTCAAAAACCAATTGCTCCGTTGCGCTCACCACCGTAACTTTTGCTTGTTGAAATTCTTCAGCGAACTGAATCGAAAACAAACCATTTGTGGGATTGGGAAACATAACGACTTTAACTCCCTGTAAGTCTAATTCGGGAGGTAACTCTTCCATTGTATAATCTTGCCCAGGGCTCTCACAACTAACCACAGGGTCGCCTTCAGCATATCCATCTGAATCTGTATCAAGATACCAAATCGTATTTGGATTCATCAAAGTGTTTTCATCATCACAATCGGTAGTGGGTAATTCCGTCATTGTATATCCAGTTCCGAGGTTGGTACAACTGGTCATGGTGGTTTCCACAGCAAATCCATCATTATCGGCATCGAGATACCAAATCGTATCTGGATTGATCAGGGCATCCGAATCATCACAATCGGTGGTGGGTAATTCTGTCATTGTATATCCGGTTCCTGGATTGGTGCAACTGGTCATGGTTGTTTCCACAGCAAATCCATCATTGTCCGCATCTAGATACCAGATTGTCCCAGAATTTATCTGGGCATCAGAATCATCACAATCGGTGGTGGGTAGTTCGGTCATCGTATATCCCGTTCCGGGATTCGTACAACTGGTCATGGTCGTTTCCGCTGCAAATCCATCATTGTCCGCATCGAGGTACCAAATTGTATCAGGATTTATCAAAGCATCTGAATCATCACAATCGGTAGTTGGTAATAATGTGGTTGTATATCCTGTTCCGGGATTCGTGCAACTGGTCATGGTCGTTTCCGTAGCAAATCCATCATTGTCAGCATCAAGATACCAAATCGTATCAGGGTTTATCAATGCATCTGAATCATCACAATCAGTGGTTGGTAATACTGTGATTGTATATCCTGTTCCGGGATTCGTACAACTGGTCATGGTCGTTTCCGCTGCAAATCCATCATTGTCCGCATCGAGGTACCAAATTGTATCAGGATTTATCAAAGCATCTGAATCATCACAATCGGTAGTTGGTAATAATGTGGTTGTATATCCTGTTCCGGGATTCGTGCAACTGGTCATGGTTGTTTCCGTAGCAAATCCATCATTGTCAGCATCAAGATACCAAATCGTATCAGGGTTTATCAATGCATCTGAATCATCACAATCAGTGGTTGGTAATACTGTGATTGTATATCCTGTTCCGGGATTCGTGCAACTGGTCACGGTCGTTTCCGCTGCAAATCCATCATTGTCCGCATCGAGGTACCAAATGGTATCAGGGTTTATCAGGGCATCTGAATCATCACAATCAGTGGTTGGTAATACATTTGTTGTGTAGCCTGGTCCTGGACTTGTTTCACTTAATATCGTTGGTTCTATAGCGAATCCATCATTATCGGCATCAAGATACCAGGTCGAATATGAAACCCCCAAATGCTCTTTTCTGGCAATGACCAATGAAGTACCTTTATTGAATGCTACAGAATTGCCTGCCGCATCGGTTTGAGTACTGGAAGAATTACTTCCGTCTGGATGCTGTATCGACATAAAAAGAAAACGGTAATCGGGAGAAAAGGTGATTCCGGTAGGTTCTGCACCTAATGGCGGAATACCAAAAATCTTTACTTTGGGAGAGGCTTGTGTGTGCCCGTTTTCAACGACCCATATATAATTGTTACTGGATGCAAGGTCTTGAAGCACCCATAGGTTTCCTTCCCCATCAAATGCCAAATTATCGCTACCATTACCCCAAGGAACACTCGTTACTCCGTTCGCATGGGTAATATTGTAACTAGTGTTGCCCACAAAGGTTTCCATTTGAGGTACGGTCGTTCCGTTTATGGGGTTTGAATCTTGGAAACGATATACTGTTGCTTCACTCTTAACTGCAAAATAAATCCATCCGTCCGGTCCAATTTCAACATCCTCAATACCATTGAATATTGTTGCCCCTACATTGGCACTCTGGGTCAATGTGCTGTTTCTTTCTGCGGGTGTGGTATTATCAAGGAGTATCCAATTTCCGGAACCACTTTTGGATCCTTTGTATACGTAAAGGGCGCCACTGCTCAAATCCTGGGCTACATCTGCCACGAATTTGTATAAATACCCAGGATTTGAATCCGCACCTTGGTATACTGTTCTATGATTGTTATGAATGACCACATTTTCATGTTGAATATTTCCCAATGCCCATCTTTTATCAATAACCGTTTTGGTGACCGGGTCTATTTCAACACACCATCCCCAATCGTAATATCCATCATTGTTCACATCGGTAGTCAGAATATATTCCTCACAAGAGATAATCGTATTCCATGGGGTTACGGTACCGGAGCAATTCGCTACCGTACCAGCTACGCCGCTAAAATCAACTGCTTTTGAAAAGGTGGTCTGCCATATTTTTGAGGTGGTGTTAAAGTTGATATCCAGAATACTTACCCCACCTGGTACTGCTTCTGCATTGATACTTAAATACCCATTTTCACTACTTCCATTTATTGGTACGTACCCAGTAAAGTCGTTTCTGTTCTTCAAGTTGCCTCCTTGTGTCAAAGGATCCCCTGCTTCTATTATTTTTTGAAATGTATGGGTCTCAGGAATTACAAAATCTGTGTTCTGCGTTGAAGGCTCAACAGATGTGAAATCACCGATATCTTGTTGGGCAAAAACACCCATGTGACATAATAAGAAAAGACCAAGAATGTATCTCATTTGATGCTTAGGTATGTATCTCAAGTAATTACCACCGAAAACGGATAAAACTTCTTAATTATATGGAAGAAATTTAATAAGATGAATCCAGAAAAGAAAATGTATACGCTTAAATACCGAAAATAGGGCTTAACATTGATTTGTAAGGCTTACAAATCATAAGGGCAAGAGGCAAAATACTCCTGAATACTGAATTTTCGGTCCTCGAATTGTTCCTGTAGGATTTTAAAATGCTGAATGCGGTCCACCCGAAAGGCTCTATAGTCCTTGCGAAGATGGCACCATGCAATCAAAATCCATTTTTGATAGGTAGAGAATAGGGCACAGGGTTCAATTCTTCTAAAGGTGATATTGGGATCATCGGCCTTTCGATAATTGATTTCCATATAGTTGAAGTGGGTAATCGCCAATTGGATTTCAGATAGGGCGTTGCTCGAAATACTCTCATACTGGTTATTGAACACATGTATTTTATCATCGAGCAATTCACTTTTTTCGAGGACTGAAGATTTAAAGACCGACTTTATCTTCGTCAAAGCCTCTTCAAAGTCGTTGTTAAAAGAAGAATCGTTACTCTGTTTTACCAAGTGTTGGGCAGTAATCAGGGCATTGGCCTGTTTTTCGGTAAACTGTACGGGAGCTACTGTATAGCCGTCCATTAATGAATATCCACGACCTTCAATTGTAATCACGGGAACACCGGCCTCAATCAATTTTTGGATATCACGGTAAACCGTACGTACACTGATTTCAAACTTATCGGACAGTTCTGTGGCCGTCAAAATCCGTCGTGATTTTAATAGGGTAAGAATACTAATGAGTCTAGATAGTTGTGACATGCATCAATCATTGATTCTCGATAAAAATATGGTTTTAGTAATAAACCTAAGGCGGGATTTTTTGTCATTTCGAGCGGAGCCCAGAATATCAACCATATAGATGGGATTTCTCGACTCCGCTCGAAATGACAGAAATAGGTTTAATTCCAGGAATGCAGCGCCACTCTGTTACCCTCTGTATCTAGGAATTGGGCCATAAAGCCATTTTCACCAATATCGGTCTTTGGCATAATCACTTTACCACCTGCAGCTCCAACACGACCCAAAGGAGCGCTAAGGTCGTCGCCACCATTAAGATAAATGGTGATTCCTTCCGCTGATGGTTTCACGCCTTCCATTTCCACTAATCCACCACCAACACCATTGTTGTCATTGTCATATGGGAACATCCCGTATTGACCTTCCGGCATTGGCATATCGGCGATTTCTATTCCAAGCATGGCGTTGTAGAATTTTTTTGCCCTTTCGTAATCTGTTGCTGGTATCTCGAACCAGTTGATTGCATTTTTCATTTTTTGTTGCTTTTATTGTTAAACGATACCGCAAAGATATGACGCCTTGTGACAGATTATGTCAGGGGTAAAAAAATAAGGGAACTTTTTTGAGTTCCCTTATTCTTAATACTTTATTGATTATTTGTTAAGCCTTCTTAAAGCTGCTTGATCACTTTTTCAAGCAATGCCTTAGTCGCTTTGATACCTTCATCTTCTGAAAGTTCAGCACCTTCATATTCGATACCCACATAACCTTTAAAACCTGATTCTTTAACGATCTTCATGATTTTAAGGAAATCAGAATTCCTTTCGTTACCTGCTTCATCAAATACGTTTGATTTTGCACTCACACCCTTGGCGAAGGGCATAAGCTCCTTCATACCTTTATATCGGTCATATTCTTTGGCACAACCATCTGGACTACGCGCAATACAGAAGTTGCCAAAATCGGGCAGTGTACCAACATTGTCCATTCCTATTTGCCCCATAACACCACTTAACCAAGTGCCATCAGAAGAATAACCACCATGGTTTTCAACAATGATATTTATTCCTTTAGAAGCACCATATTTGCCTAAACTTGATAAACCAACTACAGCATTTTTTGCTACTTCATCAGCAGTTCCTGAACCGGCAGCATTAACACGAATTGAATGTGCACCTAAAAATTTGGCAACATCTACCCATGCATAATGGTTTTCTACGGCCTCTTTTTGTTTTGCTGGGTCAGCATCGCCTAAATCACCTAAAGCATCGCACATGATCAAACCAACAGATACACCAGCATCGTCACATTTTTGTTTGAATTTGGCCCAGTAGTCCATATCATTGGCTTTACTGAAGTAAAAGGTGTTTACCAATTCAATAGAATTAATTCCATATGCCGCAGCCATAGCTGGGAACTCCATAGGGTCTGGACCTTTTAATAGATCATCAGGTGATTCTCTAAGAGTCTTGCCAAATTCTGCCCAGTCCATACTTTCAACCCCGAAAAAGGTTTTGTGCAGTGACCATTGAGCGAGCGAAATTTGAAAATCAGGGCTGGTTTCCGCGTTTTCAACAGTGGCTTCGGCCTCTTCGGTTTTTGGTGCTTTTTCCTTGCATCCAATTGTAAATGATAACATGAAAACGGCAACAATTGCCATTGTCAATGTTTTTTGTTTCAAAGATTCATTTTTACTTTTCATAGTAGAATAGATATTTAGTTTTGAATAGTCAAAGTTGCAGAAAGGTACTACATACCTCTCATTTTACAATGATTTATACCTTCAAAATTAACATGAAATGCCCAAATAGAATGCATATAAAATTGTCATTATTACCCTTGAAAGAAACTTATTTTGATTTTGAGTGTAATATAGGCCAAGAGCTTTACTCTAGAAGGTGACGCAATTAGTTATTGGAAAAAATTAATTCTAAAGAATTTTGAAAAATTACTAAACAAGTATTATCAATGCCTACTTATTTTTTAACTTGATTATTAGGCGATTATTAATCATTTCGTTCACTTTTTTATTAAGCTCTTTTAATTTGGGGTATTCCTCAATTGAAATAAAATCTTTGTTGATTCGATAATTTGATTGAAGGTTTAATCTATTGTTTCCAATTATTTTGGACTCAACCGAATATGACCCAATCTCATTACTGAACTCCAATTTGTATTTTTCAATATCCAAAAGCTCAATATCATCGGTAAAATTCAATATGATCGAGGAGTGGTCTGAGTAATTGTAATCTAGATAGTAGTTTAAATCAATAATATTTTGATCACTCTCCAATTGACTATGTTGAATTAGATTATTTAAAGAGACACTAACCATTGAATCAGTTAAAAAAGATACAGCTTCATCTATATTTCCTTGTCCATTTATTGTAAAGGTAAAAGGTTTTGTAGATCTAAAATGAGTACTGAGTAATGAGTCCATTTTAAACGATGAACCGCTACCTTCATATTCGTTCATAGCGTCATAGAAATCACTAGCCTCCTCATCCTGATTCAACATACTATAAAATCCTCGAACATCAGTTGATAAACCGCCCGAAACCGAAAATTTATATTTGGTCAAAGTGCTTTTCTCATTCAGGTTAATTTCACTAAAATAGAGCTGCTTAATATAATTTTGCTTAACATTTGAACCAGGCAGTTTAATCATATTTATGGCAACAGAATCTACTTCCGCCAGTTTTAGGTCACGGCCAATGAATTTATCTCCCTTTTTAATTTTATGCTCAAAGTATGGTTTTGCTATAATGGCCTCAGAATTGTAGAGAGAAGTTGGAATCTCATTTATTTGATATTTAAAGGCTTCTTCATGCGGATAGAGTAATTCCATACCACCTTTTTCATTTTCGAAAGCGAAAAATATATGGTCATATTCTCCTTTTCTTATATAATAAGGGTCAATTGGTCCTTCCCTTTTACTTCTGGCAAAAACTGCCCAGTAATCAATTTGAAGATCTTCCAATAGTTGACGATATAATCGGCCAACACCAATGGGGTCAATGCGTTTTTCTTTTAGAAAAAACCCACTTGATTTAATCATTTCACGCATTTTTGTTGGTACAATCTCCAAATTCTCAAGTATGTCTTGATGTAGCAACTTAAACTTGTGGAATTTAGAACTGTCCTTGGCTTCCCCTATTACTCTTTTTTTCCATCTTTTGTAGTACGAGATGTTTTCATGATCGAGTGCCATTGGTTGGGTAACCACATTAAACTCAGCATTATAAACTTCTTTCCATGTAATTGGTTCTTTATCTTTTTTTTCTATGGAATAATAGACATAAGGGAGGTCACATGGTAAACAGGTATTCTCATTTGGAACATGGCGATTTACCTTATCCATTTTAAATACGCAGTAGGTCAAAGTGTCGTTTGCGATTACGTCTGGGTTAGGAAAATCATTATAGTTTTTATACCGGACCTGAAGCTCGGGGTTGGTTCTAACAGTATATTCTGTTCTTATGCTCGGCAAATCACTATATAAATTCACAAAATCCTTTAACTGGTAACTTTTTAAATATTCAGTATACTCATATGAAGTTTCTATGGTATCACCGGGTTCAACCCCAGGAATGGGGTAATTGATATCCTGGAAATCCTCATTCTTTTCCTTACGTTGAAATACCAAGCTAGAATCTAGCTCTACCACGGATCCATCTGCCTTTAAAGTCTTTATTTTTATTTTACTCAACTTGTTGGCAACCAATTCAGATAACCTTAAAAATGCATGGTTTTCTACACCCGAGCTATTATTGATGACCACCTTATTGTTTATTGCGGTATGCCTTTTGAAATTGGTCCAATTTTTAGCAATTGAAACATCCTTATAGGAGTATAAAATATATGCCTCCGAATCTTTACATTGTTTTGAAAACTTAGCATCAGGCAAACTGTCTTGGGCTAAGATGTTACTAGTAAAAAGTAATACGAGCACTAAAAGGATAGGGGAATTAATGCTATTTGGAAAGTACAATGGGAACATTTAGTGTTTGTTTGAATTCTTTTAACAACTGATTGGTAAGCGATTGGTTATTCTTATCAATATTCACATAATCAAAATTAAAATCATAATTATATTCGATACTACTATCCGATAGGGCTTTTGTCTTGATTTTCAGTGTAGCACCTTCTTCTTTAAATGAGTGTTCTATTGGGTCGAACATTTGAAAAGATTCAGCCATTTGTATTACGACTTTTACTTTCTTATTAAAGTTGTTGCCAATATGTGTTCCTTTTAAGAGTGATTCTCTTTCGGTGGATTCAAAAAGACGTGGAAGAAAATCTATGAACAAAAGTCTATTATTCCCATCATTGAAAACCTTTCCCAGAATCGAAATATTTCCGTTAATGCTTAAGGCATTACTGTTTTCATTCGTTTCTATTTTGGAAATAGTCCCATTTCCAAAAACAGATTCAAAATGATTTGTACAAGTAACAGCTTCATCCTTTTTTTCTGCGTTTCTAATACGCCGCTTTATGAAATTGCCAGAAATGCCGTTATATGTTGTATTGAATATTCCCTTAAGCGACATTTTATCTGAATCAAAAGCAAGATTTAGTTCATAGTCGATTAAGTTATCTTGATTATCAAAATTCTTGATTTTATGAAATTCGCCCCCTTCCTCATTAATAATAAATATGGATCTATTTTGAAGACTTTCAACGGGAGTAAATGTTGTGTGGATTACGTCGGTTGGATCTAGTATTATAGGCTTGTTGTCAATGTAGGCCACACATATGGCATGATTAGCTGAACTTAGTGAGGGAAAATCACAATCGGAAATATGGTTAAATGTTGAGGCCAGGGCAATATTGCTTTTAATGCCCTTATAATTTAGTGCTTCTACAAGAAAATTGGATAAATCCTTGCAGTCACCTTGTTTGTCGGTGTAGACTTGATTTGTATGAGTTGGGATAAATGCACCCATTCCTATTTCTATGGCAACATATTTGAAATTGGTTCTTACATAATCATATAATATATTCATTGTCTTTATTGCATCTGTTTCCCCTTCGGTCAAGTCATCAATTTTTGTGAGCACCTCTTTTGTAAGGCCTCTTTGGGGTTTTACTTTGTCCAAGTACCAGTCATTCAGATATTCTGACTCAATGTCTTTATAGGAAACTGGAGCAACTATGGTCCTCATAAATGGAATTTTTTTATTCCTATAAATTCCGAAAAGCATCAAAGGGTCGGGGTCAACTTTTAGCGGCACAGCTTCTATTTGGTATTTCGTCTCTTTTGCCAAGTTGATGGAATCAAAGGTTATATGGGACAAAGAATCTTTGTAGATCGTATTATGCGCAAAACTAAAATCGTTTGGTATTGTTAACTTATAGCGTAGTGTATCAATCTTGTTATAGGAGAAAAAACGTAAATCTGAAAAGTACATGAGTTCTTTGCAGTTTACCTTATAGGTTATTTTAGCCTCTGTATCGACCGGAATAATAACAGAAATCATTTTCTTGCTTGCTATATAATCAAGTTCAACATCATCTTCGGTCTTGATGATTTCCTTCATAGGCTTAAAGCGCTTGCCTTTTTTTAAAAGAACCTGAATATCTGAGACGACTTCGAGTTCACTATCGTATAAAATGGGATATGCAATTATGCTTGGGCTTTCTTTTAAATTGACGGATATATCCCTAACAAAGGAGCTGTCTTTCTCAATTTTTATGTGTTCTGATTTAGTACTGATTGAAAGGTCTTGAGCACAAAGGTTAGAAGACTCGGCAAGTAAAATCGATATTAGAATTATTTTAATGGAATTAAACGCAACTAATATTTTTAGAATCTCAATCATAAAGTAAGGTTGTATACTTAACGAAATATAGACGCCGATATTTTGTCTAAATAGCGAATTTTGGAAATACAAGTTACTATTGAATAATGTGAGTTTTATTGATAAATATCATAGAATCAACCCATTTTTCGTTTTGGGTATTATCTCTATATTGACGACTATAACCACTAAAAAATTTGTAGTTTGAATAATATTTTCAGTAGGTCTCTATGCTAAAAAGTCCGACTTACCAAAATTGGTAGGCTGTTCATATACAGCTAATTGGGTGCAATCATTTATAATCTTTTCCCTCTGCACTTTGCTCAACGGTTTCTCTCCAGGCAAAAAGTGCCTGCTTCATTTTAGCCCCTATTTCTGGCTGGTCTTGTATTATATTTTTGGTTTCAGAAGGGTCGTCGATTAAATCGTAGAGTTCAAATGGACCGTCTTCGGAAGTACGAATTAGTTTATACTGATTATCGACCCAAGATAGCTTTTGCTTGTATATAAACCCGATTGGGTTCTCGCGTGCCTTCTCTTCACCTTGTACAACCTCCCAAAGACTTTCCCCATCAACGGGTCTGTTGTCAGGATAGGTTATGTTCAATATGTCAAGTAGGGTAGGGAGGTAGTCCGAAGTAACCGATGGGAAATATGATCGTTGCCCTCCCGTTACATGATTTTTCCAAACCATAAAGGCAGGAACCCGAACGCCGCCTTCGTACAGGCTTCTTTTTCGTTCGCGGAAAACGCCTGCGCTTCCGGGAGTGTCATTTTCGGGACCATTATCACTACAAAAGAATATGATCGTGTTCTCCTGAATGTCCAAAGCTTCAAGTTTGGACCATAGTCTGCCAATCTGCTCGTCCATGGCGGTCAATGTTCCATTATAGATTTGTTGTTGCAAGTCTAGATCAGGATATAGACTACGGTGTGCACTATCACTTACTACGGGCAAATGAGGCGTATGCAGCCAGAGGGTTGAAAAGAAGGGTTTCTCTTCAGTTATGGCCCTGTCAATGAATGGCAATACTCGATCCATAATAACGCGGGAGTTATCGCCTTCAATATTTGTAGTCACTTTTTGGTTCTCACCCGTCCAATAGGCTGTGCCATAAGGTTTTGTGCCTTCATTACTTTCGACTGAACGCCAGCCATACCGCAGACTTTCCCCTTCATCAAAGTTTTCGGGATATATCATAGGGTCATAGGTTGGTACTTTGGACTCGGTACTAAAAAATTCATCATACCCATGTTCGGTAGGTAGGCTGTAATGGGCATCGAATTTTTCTCTGCCGCCTCTATTAGCATCTAAAGTGTCTTTGGTGAGTGTTCCCAAATGCCATTTGCCAAAATGGCCCGTAGCATAGCCTTGCCCTTTGAGTAGCTCAGGTAGTGTTATCTCCTCGGGCAACATATGGCCGCTATTCGCATCGGGGATATTCATACGTAACGGGTTACGACCCGTGATCACACTTGCCCTGGTCGGGGAGCATACGGCTGAGGCCGAATAGAACCTATCAAAAATAACGCCGCCTGCTGCCAATTGGTCCAGCATTGGTGTTTGTATTTGGGTATTGCCATTAAAACCCACATCATTCCAACCTTGGTCATCGGTCATGATCAAAATGATATTTGGTTTTTGGTCCGGGCTTTTGCAGGAGGTTATTCCTAAAAGAATTAGACATACGAGTTTAACCAAATTTTTCATATTGCTACGATTTTCCTGCATGCCTTAAAAGTAGCAATTTGGGCAAGTTTACAGTATAAAAGCAATCAATATATTTTAAAACCAATGCCTAAATGGAATTCATATTAGGTAGCAATTTCGTTTCTTTGAATATGTCAAACTCGAAAATAAAAGTAGGCTTGGTTTCTTATGGGATGAGTGGTCGCATTTTTCATGCACCCTTTATTGAACAGCACCCCAATTTTGAATTAAGATTGATTTTGGAGCGGACAAAATCAAACTCAAAAGAAGCATACCCAAACGCAACAATCGTTCGGAGTTTTGATGCATTGATCAAAACTGATGAAGTGGATTTGATTGTGGTAAACGGACCCACCTATTTGCATTTTGAAATGGCAAAGGCAGCCTTGGAGGCTGGTAAACATGTGGTGTTGGAAAAGCCCATGACAGCTACTGTTCAAGAAGGCGAAGCTCTTATAGCACTTGCCAAGAAGCACAATGTGCAACTTGCCGTGTATCACAATAAACGCTTTGAAGGTGGTTTTAAAACCATACAAAAACTATTGGCCACAGACCGAATAGGAACCGTGCAGGATTGTACCCTGGCAATACATCGATTTCGACCCGAAATAGGACCAAAGGCTTGGAAAGAAGACCCTCATCCCGGTGCAGGAATATTGTACGATATAGGTTCCCATTTAATTGATCAGGTGTTGATGTTGTTTGGTTGGCCTGTGGACCTAAAAGCAGATCTACAAATTCAACGTGCAAACGGGAAAGTGGTCGATTATTTTAAGATCACTTTTTTATATGCGGATTTTAAGGCTACCATTGTTTCAGATATGTTGACCAATACACCCAAGCCTTCAATTTCACTTTTAGGAACAAAAGGTAGTTTTGTTAAATACGGGTATGACCCTCAAGAAAGTAGATTGGCCAAGCATCCAATTGTTTGGGAAGGGATAGGAGAAGATTTAGTTGAGAATTACGGCACATTAACCACTATTAAGACCAACACTACAGAAAAAATCACCACTGAAAATGGCGACTACGGTCAGTTTTATCAAAATGTGTATGAAGTTTTAAATGGGGATGCTGCATTGATTATTCCCCCAGTAGAAGCCCTTGATGTTATAAAAATCATAGAATGGGCCACTGAATCCGGAATAACTAAGAATCAGGTTTGAAATATGACCGTTGTTGTGTCACTATTGGTTAACTGAAATTACAATTTTACCCGTGTGCAGGCCATCTCCAAAGCGTTGAACCGCCCAAGGTAATTTATCAAAGGAATAAGGGCCATCTATGACACATTGTATCTTGCCGTCTTCATAGAGTTGATTGATGTACTCCAAGTCCTGATTCGTTTTTAACATGACCATTTTTACACGTTTCTTGCTGAATAACTTTAGTAGTGGACTCATATAAAGCATTTGCAACAACTTGCCGGACTCACCACCTATTGATATGTATTGTCCTTCCGGTTTTAGCACCTTTAAAAATTTCCAGAGCGATCTATTGGTCTTGCAATCTAGGATCAGGTCATAGTGCTGTCCACTTTTGGTAAAGTCTTCTTTTTTATAGTCGATTACGTGGTCGAACCCTTGGGTTTTCATCGCTTTTAATTTTTCACCCGTATCGACCCCAGCAACAGTTGCGTTGTACATTTTTGCGAGTTGAATGCCAAATGAACCAACACCGCCACCGCCACCATTGATCAATACTTTTTGGCCATCTTTAAGTTGTCCCACATCGCGCAGGCCTTGAAGGGCTAGCATTGCTGCATGCGGAATACTGGATGCCTCCTCAAAACCCATACTATCTGGTTTTAGCGTTAGCGCTTTCTCATCTATGCAAAGAAACTCTGCAAAGCTGCCAAACCCGAAATCTGAGATATCACCATAAACGGCATCGCCAACTTTAATTTTTGAAACATTGGTACCAACCTGCTCCACAATGCCAGCAACCTCCATTCCCGGTATTCTTAATTTTTTCTTGGGACTGAATATGCCAAAGAACAGGCGATACGAAAAAGGCTTTCCGGTCGTAATGCTCCAATCGTAATCATTGATTGTAGTTGCGCGCACTTTAAGCAGAACCTCGGTAGTTGCAGGTTTAGGTTGTTCAACTTCCAAAAGCCTCAACACCTTGTCTGGTGCTCCGTAGTTTTTAATCGTATATGCTTTCATAGGTGCTCCTGTGCCACAACCACGGGGACACTTTTTTTATATAGTCTAAGATACTATAACTAATAGTTAAAATAAAGCGCATTTAAATAAAGATCGCCCCAATGGATTATAGGTATTGTTAGGCACAGTTAATATTTATCTATTTGTATTTCGTTATTACAATGAATCGAGGCTCCTTGTATGTCTGGAAAAAGTGTATTATGATTAATATTCATTCTGTTTAATGATCTTAAAGCAATTTCCCTATCATTATTTGGAATTTTAATTTTAATCATTTTATATATAGTAGTAACATCTTTAAATTTTCTTCTAAACATTTTCTCAATATCTTGGTTGGTCAAAACTTTAACAAATAACCCACTTTGGTTTATTAACCTTGTGTTCTCATCGGTTATTGGATTTACTATTTCTAAATCATTAAAACTATTAATAGCGTTTTCGTCAATTGTATAAACCAAACTATAACCCTTTTTCTCTCGTGGTTCAATCAAAGAAAAATAGGCAGCGACATACGGAGAACTAGTCCAATCAAGAAGGGGAGTTGCCAGCCCGTTATGTTGGCCTAAAGCCCATAATTCATCATCATTTTTATATTTTACCGAATCCTTTATTCTACCTCTTAGCGCATATCTAAATTTCTGTATATGTTCATCTCTGACTTCTTTTAAATTTGCTTTAGTTTTACTTTTAGCAAGTCTATTTAATGTTGGTTCAAGAAGCCATTCTTCAGTTTTATGCCCTCTATAAATATAGTTTCTAAAATCAAGCATTTCAGTATCGATAAATTCGGAAAAATCATTCCAAGAATTAAGGGTGACTTCGCTTATACCATTTTTGATATCAGTATTTGTCCAATTTTCTGCCATATTTTTGCCAAATTGTTCCTAACGGTTCGTGTATGATGTCGTAGCATTCCGAAGGGTGCTATGCACTATACATATTGTTGTGCATTCATTATTTTAGCCCTTCCATGATTTTGTTATTCCTTCAAAATCTACTTTGTCAAACCATTCATCTTTCCATTTTTTTAAATAAGGTATATCATTTGATGAAGGTTCATGTTCACCGCACCTATCTACAATAATTATAGAAGGCATAACTGTTGCCTCTCCGATTAATATAGCTTCACCAGATTGTAGAGATGGTAGAATATCTGTTACTGATCCTAATGAATCTGGTAGAAGTCTTTTTACATAGTTTTGGTCGTCTGGATTTGTCAACCTCATAGCAATAAAATTATTGCATTGCGAAAATATAGTTTCGGAAAGTTCTGAAGGTCGTTGACTAACTATTGCTAAGGATATACCATACTTTCGACCTTCTTTAGCAATACGTTCAATTGAAGACCGAGAAGACTTAAAGCGAGCTAAATTACTTTTTGGCACATATTTATGTGCTTCTTCATATACTAAAAGCAAAGGCATATCATTGTCTCCAACTTGCTTTTTGTAATAATATGAATAATCAAATAACAATCGAGATATTAATGAAACTGTAATACTTAGAACTTCAAAAGGAACACCACTTAAATCTATTATAGTAACATTTGATTTAGCGTTTTTTCTACTTTCTGGATTATAATCATAGCCTAAGAATTGTCTTAAAGTTTCTTCAAAACTTATATTTTTACTCTTATCACCAAAAAGAAATAGTCTCAGTCTTTGAGAGTTTACTTTAGTGTTTAGTCTAGAAATAAATTTGTCTATTGACCCATCACTAAAAGAACCTTTTGAAATTCCATGCCCTGCTGCTGCACTAGCTCTTCTTGGTGATGCAAATTCGTATGTCTTTTTAAAGTAGTGTTGATATTTTTCTGAGTCAGATTTAAATGTTTTATTACCATCTGAAAATTGAATATCTAAATCGTTTTCAGTATGTTTTGTTTCTTTTCTTAAATTCTGTAGACAATTTAATATTTCATCAATGTCAAACTTAAGAGGGCTGTCAAAATAGATTCTTGATTCCGAAGGGTTTTTATAAATTTTGTTTTCGGTAATCAGTGTTCGTAAGAGGGATGATTGATTATAATTATTGTTATCACCTGACTCTAGAAATAACTCCTCTAATTCATCCCCGTTAAGCAACCAATATGGAAGTATTAAATCATTTATTGTTATGCTATTTGATTCTGGGAATGCAGAATTGTATTCCGAATGGATATCGAAAATTATAATATGAGAATTATTTAATCCTTTAAAATTTGTTTTTTTTTCTTGAGTTGCATTTTGTAATATTTTTGCCGTTGTATGTGATTTACCTGAGCCTGTTGAACCAACAATTGCAAAGTGTTTGTTAAAAAACCTATTACCATTAACAGGTACATCAATTCTATCTTTTGATGAATGTGAAAGCCGAGCAAAGCAAAACCATTCATAGTTACTCTCTTTACTTCCGCTCGAATAGATTGCTTTGATATCCTCCGCAGAAGCTGTTGTGGCTTCTTTTGGAGGTAAAGCAATTGAATCACCACCTCTTCTAAAATTGCCATCTTCAATTGTGCCTAAAGGATTGGCTTCTATCAAATACTTTCTTTCTCCACTTTCGATAATTTCAATTAAAAAACTTTCAATAATTGCTATTAATTTAATATCGGAATTCTCATTATCGGCTATTTGAATGTATGAACCTACTTTAAGTTGTTCTGCACCTTTAAAGGCGTTAAGGTCATCTATTTTAATTTTAATCTTATTTGGAAGCACTGCTATTACTTCACCATTTACTTTTTTATCTTCCATTAAATAATATTTTTAATATCATCTACCTTTTGAACTTGGAATTTTAAGTGTTTCTGGGTAAATGATATGGATAGTGGTGTTTCTAAATAGAACTGATATATTTCTCCAGTTCTATCAAGGTTATTTATGATTTGGTTTAACTCTGTAAGTTCATTAATGAATTTGTAAAATAGCTTGCTCTCAAAAGTTGGTCTCTCCTTAATACTTGTTAGATTGAAAGGTGCGTTAAAAAAGTCGTACCCATCACATATTTTATGTCCATCATTTTTTAAATCAGTTTTTAATTCAATTAGTTTATCTGGTTTAATCCCATGAAGTAAAATATATGGTGCAAACCTGTCTGAAGCTGGTATTGCCTTCGTTTTGTTTTTACTCCATTTATTTTTAAGTGTTAGGACTAAATCTTTTATCACAGAAATTTTGGTTGAGCTATTCACTTCTACCACAAAAAATCTTTCATGTGGTTCGTTATTTAATTGACTTTTAAAAAATTGGTTATGCAGTAGTTTTGTTTGTTTGTCAACAGTCAACTCATCATTAAAAGCAGATTTAAAGACTACTTTTTTTCCATCTGAAATAAGTTTGTCCAACTGTATTTTAGAACAAGTTCTTAAGTTCTTACTTGATGGTTGATTATTGATTACAATATCTAGTAAGTGACTAGAAATTATAGAATAGTACAATTTTGCCTCCTCGATAGATTTAGAATATTCTGTTCTAATTTTTCCTATTACATCTTTGTATTGTGTAACAAAATCGTGCGCATGTATTAATGTGAAATTTTGAACAAATGAAGTCTTATCCGAAATAATATAGTCATTACTCTTATTTCCTAATATCGAATCCAATTCTGAAATAGTAAGGTTTTTTTTACTTGGAGTAACTCCTTTTAGATAAATAAAAAGAATGAATTTTTTGGACGTATCTAATTTATACTGATCTAACAACTGTAATAATGGTTTCTTTATTTTTTGCTTCTGTTGAGGTGCTGTATAGTCTGTATCATGATATTTAACTTGAACAAAGTAATTATCAAATTCATAATCTTGAAGTTGTTCTATTCGAACATTTTTTGATGGATTATTAAATATTTCAACAATTGAACGGTCAAATTGATATTTAAACCCTTTTATTGCTACATAGGCTCCATCCATATTTAAGATTTTTCTTTTTTTTAATGATGCACAACAATTGTATATAGTTACTAGTAACTATATTTCTTTTATATACCAACCATGGCAGGAACGATGTTAAGAAAAGAGGAACAGCAATTTACTACTAAAAAATGTAAGATAAGTTGACAAAAGTCATAAAATTAACTAGTATTGAGAAGTTTGGAGGGTTCGTTTTTATTTGTTCAACATTCTATAAAATTCTTTCAATTCTTGTTTTGTCTCATTGTCCAGCCCGTGCCATCTAACCCCTTGTACTGCACCTTCTAGCGCAAATAACATATTCATACAAACGCCACTGTTTGCAAGGGTAGCAATCTTTATGATGGCATTTTTACTTCCCACAACTTTTAATTCATGTTCGGTTTTAATTCCTACAGCAATAAGCTTCGCTGCAAGCGTTTTTCCAATGTTTGGAAGATCGGTCAATTGTTCCATGATCCTAATTTTGAAATTGCATTATAAAAAAAGCAAACTGTATACCGTCATACAGCGCGTAGGAGATAATCAACGGTCCTAACCTACGGTATTTATAAAAGTAATAACTCACAACCACACTTTTAAGTCCTATAGAGATTATCCCAGCGGTGCCTTGGTATAGGTGTGCTACCCCAATTAAGGTAGAAGCCAAAAAGATGGCAGCAATATGCCAATTCTTGTTCTTATTTATATTCCACAGGCATTTTAGTAAAAACACTCTTGATAATTCTTCAAATAGTGCAATACCAATCCATAAAACAGGCCCAAACCAAATAATCAGCAATAATGGGTTATTGGCCAAATCGACCATGGTATCAATCAATTCGGTATTTGGGGGATTACGATTGGGTATCCATTGATAAAGGGTTGCTCTTTCTAAAAAGAACATCGTAAAATATATAGCAGTTAACCCTAAGCCTATGGCAATATCCCAATACCAAGTTCCTTTTCCTGAATTAAATGTTTCTTTAAAAGTTGCTTTTATCAAGTATTTATTCAGAAACCAAATAAGAACGCTTATCCCTCCGCCAATGAGCAAGGGGTAAACAATCATATCAGTTGTCGTGAAATTTTCGGTCTGTGTTAATCGATACCAAATCATGATAATATTGACCGGTAAAATGGCAATACTTATGGCAAGAATATTTCGTGTTGTTTTATTCATAGTTCCTTAAATCACCAATTTAAATCAGCGCCCAAGCGCAATACTTTCCACCCCTGTTTTTCAAGGGTAACATCGTTACAAAATAGAATTAACCCTAAGTTATCACTGGGATAAATTTGCATCATGGTATAGAAACCGGGACCGCCACCGTTATGCTCAAGTTTGTATCCGCTTTTTTCCATATAAACCTGCCAGCCGATCCCTTGCCTATTATAATAGGAGTCCTCATTTCCCTTTGCAATATGGCTATCATTGGTCATTAGTCCAATTGATTTTTCTGAAAGAATACGTTGCCCATCTAGCATACCCTTATTCAAATATGCTCTGACCAGCCGTGCAGCATCCATTGTAGAACCTATTAAGGCTGAGGAAGGCTCTTGATCCGTGTACACACGTTTCATCCACAGTTGCTTATTCGATGTTTCACGTATATATGAACCTATCATTGTATACAATAATGGGGACATAAAACTAAAAGTGGGGTGTGAACCGGCTGCCTCAAAAGGTTCCATTTCCTTGGTGTACACAAAGTCCGTCTGATTCATCTCCAGTGGTTTAAGTATGTGCTGTCTAATGTAATTTCTATAGGGTTGCCCGCTTACTTTCTCAATAATGGCACCCAGAAGCATATACCCAATATTGGTATAGGCCGTGTTTTCTCCAGGTTCAAATGCTAAGGTTGCATATTTTGGAAAAACTTCTTTGATAAATGCCGTCTGATCTACTGAAGGTTCTCCATCATGATGAATCCATTTCGCAAAGCTGAGTCCGCTGGCATCAGGTATTCCTGAGCTATGATTAAGCAACTGCCGTATTGTTATAACACTGCTTTTATCTGATGGATATTTTACCTTAAAAAATGAGAGGTACTTTGAAACAGGGTCATCTAACTGCAGTTTGCCCTGCTCTTGAAGTTGAAGAATGGCAATAGCAGTGGGAATTTTTGTAATCGACCACCAATGATATACGGTCTGCGGTGTAGCTCGTATGTTACGTGGAGCATCTGCCCAGCCAAAGCCTTTGCTGTATACAATGCTGTCATTTTTTACAATAACCATTGAAAGACCTTGTGGAGTGCCTGAATTCACAAGCTTTTCAAGATAAGCGTCAAGTTCGGCAACATTGTTGACCGAGTCCGGTGGTTGCGGAATTTTTGGCCAAGCAGCGTATACCAATGAAATGACCAATACGATAAAAACCAGTAGTACAAATTTCTTCCGTTTTTTTAAATTAAACATTTGTTTATATAAGGATTTAATATTGTCATTGATCATACTTCTTTTAAGCACCCAATAAGGGCAGGAACGATGTTAAGAAAAGAGCATTTCAAGGTATTGCAAAAATTTGTCGGATAAACTGACGAAGATCATATGCTTCATAGTGTAGAGAATTGAGATGTTAGTTTAAAGAGTTTAGTGTTTTCAGTGAGTTAGGAATTTTCGAGTGGAAACACAGAATCAATTAATTATGCACCTTGTTAGGCACCGATTTATTGATTATAATGGAATTGCTTTATCAGAATAAACCGAGCTTTTTTTTAAAAATCTAAATCCAATGAGCACAATCATTACAATGACACATAGCCACCCCATTACATCACCAAATACCGGATACAAAACCTTGATACCTTTAACAGGAACATCAGAATACATAATACCTTCTACGGATTGGTCTGAATCCATATGAGCAAGTACTTTTCCATTATAATCTGCGGCATAAGAATAGCCGTTGTACGTAGGACGTACAAACGAAAATCCATTTTCAATAGTACTTGTCAGATACCATGCGGAGGGACTTTTCGGCCAATCATACGAAGGTGACAGCATGATATCCACCTTATCTTTTGCAGCTTGTCTAATGAAAGAAGGGAAACCCATATCCCTACAAATACTTATTCCTATTGTGCCATAAGGAGTCTTGGTTGATTGAATGATTTCAGGTCCTTTCTTAAATACGCTTGCTTCCCCAAAAGGGCCTATTCCAAGAAGATACCTTTTTGTGTAATCCAATAGAATTTCACCATTCCCATTAATGAAAAGATGTTTGTTCTCTCCTTTTCCTTCTTTAGAAAAATAAGCATAAGTGATGCTTAAATAAGTGTTGTTTTCTTTTGCAATACGTTTATAATGTTCTCTTAGCTTACTTTCATCCACTTGGTTAATAACCATGGCAAATTCTTGAAAAGAAACAATTTTCGCTCCTCCTTTAACTGCTTTTTTTGTTAATCTTTCTATCCTTGATATCGTTTGTTCAAAAGGTGAAGTTGTCCTTGAGTCAAAAATCCTAGACATTGGAATTACTTCTCCATTTTCAGGTATAAGAACAACGGCTGCAATTTTAACAGTATTGGATTTTGGAGCGAATTGCAAAGACGTTTTTACAACACCAAATAGAAAGGTCAATACTATTACAGAAAGATAAGTAATGGCTATTTTTTTGATCTTGATCCACTTGAACTGATTTTCCCATAGGTAGTTAACAATAGCGAATAACCAAGAGTGAATAAAGATCAGGATCCATATTCCCAGCAAAGAACGAACTTGTGTAAACACTAATGTGCTATAACCATGACCAAACGAACTTAAAGTTCCTGAGCCATCATCAAATGGTCCTTCTAGTGATGAAAGGAAGAAAATGGCTGTTGTCAGTAAAGGAAATATCAGGGTTGACCTTGCTCCTTTATTACTGAATTTTGGATATAGTATTCGATCGAGCATAAAAGGCAGAAACCAAATAATAGCCAATATGGTACTTCTTATAAGGCCAAAAACAATGGTCATCCATTTTTCATCGAACTCGAATAATCCCCAAAGGGCAATATTCATACTTAAGATAAAGCCAAGTAATGTCAACCAGATGCCTCTTTTTTTTGGTTGGGTTCTTATAAACCTCAAAATGAAAATTGGAGCTATTACTATGGCAATATCAATTAACGGGACCAATTTGCTCAACCTTGTAAACATAAAAATGGTAAAGCCCAGAAAAAAATAAACTACCGGCAAATGTTTTTTTGTAATACTAAACATGGTTACAAGAGCGGTTAAGCCGGCTAAAATTGAATTTTTCATTATTATTCTATGATCTATTTGTTATTTTAATACATTAGAAAATGAACCATCAAAATCTAAAGCCAACATTCAGACTGGCCTCAATTTTGTAATTAGGTTTTCCTCTTTCAATTGCTGCAAAGGATAAGATGCTGTTTTATGACCCCTTACCCTTTTATAAAATCGCTATTTGCTAACAGTTGTTATTGTTGGTGTATAAATACCACAGGTCAATACAGAAAGTAAACCATTCACAAATGATTGTCTAGTGTGCACAGTGTAATTTTCTGCTCCCTGAGCCATTTCTTTAGAATCTGAAACGTCAACAGGGGCTAAACCACCAATTAAATAATGGTTCCATTCGGTTGTCTCACTATTTTCTTGTGCTCCTCTACCAACAACACTTGTGTATGAATAACAAGAGGTTAGTAACATTGAAGAAGCAAATAAAATAGCTGCCATTTTCATTGTTCTTTTTATCATTTTGCTGTTTTTTAAATTAAACATTTGTTTATATAAGGATTTAATATTGTCATTGATCATACTTCTTTTAAACCCCAAATAGGGGCGGGAACGATGTTAAAAAAAGGCATCCGAAGGTATTGCTAAAATTTATCGCATAAACTGACGAAGGTCATGTGCAAAATAGTGCTGCGGTATGAAGTTAGAAATGCTAGGTTCGAGCTGGGAAGAGTGCATTACAATTGGGTGATTAAAAGTACGAGTAAGGGGGAATATTAGACATAAAAAAAAGGACCCTTGGTTTACAAGAATCCTTTTTACATTTATTTTTTTAGGCTAGCTTATAGCACTGTAACTTCTATTTTACTGCTCGTACTAAAATAAGGGTCAAAATTTGCAGGTAGATACGCTGCCGTATCAAAGCCCAACTCAATTTGCTCCTCCTCAATATAACTTATACTTGCAATATCTGATGGATTTGCATAAGCGTTAAAGTCTGTGGGCAAATAATCGGCTACGTTAAATCCCAACTCGATTTCTTCTTGACCGTCAATGTATTCCACGGCATTAAGATCTACGTACAACTCGTACGGATCAAAACCCTCAGGAAGGTATTCGGTAGTGTCAAAACCAAGTTCAATTTTTGGTTCTTCCTCAATAAAGGCGATTTCGTTAAGGTCTAGTTCTGCATTTTCATTGCAAACAGGATCTACAACGAATACAGGGGATTTTGACCAAAGGTACGTCGCGTCCGTATCAATATCGGCAGCCGATATTTCCTGTGAAACTTCTGAGGTAACATATATGGTTTGTGTCTCTGTAGTGTTATTTAAAACTTCTTGTGCGGGTACACTGCCTAGCAGCATTAGTCCACTTATTAGCATTAATTTACTCATTTTTAGATTGATTTAATTGTTGTATTAAATTGATGTTTTGTGTTTAGTTGCTCATAAGACTATTCAAAAAACTGAATGTTACTTTGCTTGGGAATCTTTTAACAGATTTTGGTCCTTTTTAGCAAAATTTTTGGATAGTTGGGAGGTGGTAGTTCTGAGTTGATGGTTGGAATGGTAATTTCTGACAATCAATTTTTGGAAAAGAATTACTTAATAAAAAAACTTGTTATCCTCATTCATATTCATCCAGGTGAATTATCATCCGTTTGAATACTGGAAGGCATTAAAAAGCGGATAGCTTTTGGTACTACGCTTATGGTAGCAGGTGCAAGGCCTACATATTCGCCATCGGCCTCAATGCCACAAGCCTCGTTGCTTTCGAGAAGTACTTCTTTGGCAGTATGATAGCTAACCTCTGGTAGCTTTATTTTCACCCCTTTTTTTAAATTACCAAGGTTTTTTAGATAGTCCCAAATACTCAAATCCCCAAAAATAGCTACTTGAAACTGCCCGTCGCTAAGTTTGGCATCAGGGGCAATGCAGATGGCATTGCCAAAGTAACGGCCGTTGGCCACTGCCATTTGTAGCAACTTGCCTTTCCACCGCCAGGTGCTACTTGTACAGCTCACCTCTTTTTTGGTATAGGCCCAAAACCCTTTTATAATGTGCTTGTAGTAATTAAAACTAGGACCAAAGCCACTTTTAGATTGGGCAAGGTTTTGAGCCACTTCTGCACCCAAACCAACGCCTGCTATATTTATAAAATAGCGGGTTTCATGGTTCTGCTGCAACACTATTTTTCCAAGGTTTATCTTTTGGGTGGTATTGGATTGGATCAATCTAATCAATTCTTCAATGGAATTGGTGATGCCTGCCGTTCTAGCAAAATCATTGGCAGAACCATAGGGGAGCAATCCTAGAACAGGGTACGCATTGGCTGGTAGGTTAGCTTGCAACACGCCATTTATAACTTCGTGCAAGGTGCCATCGCCCCCAACGGCAATCAAATAATCGCAACTGTTTTCAGTGGCTTGTCTGGCCAATTCAATCGCATGTTTTTCTCGTAGGGTCGAAATGAACTGAACATTACCCATATTCGCTTTCTCGAAGTATTGCTCAAGTTTTGGAAGCACCTTTGCTAAGCGGTTGTTTTTGTTGTTGACTACAAAGACAATGTTCATTAGATCAAGGTAGCATTTTTCTTTGGTTTGGCGTTGGGAGAAGTGAGAGGTACGAGGTACGAAGTTTTAAGGTGGTAATCAGGTAATTAGTAAATACCATGTAACAAAAGCCTATTTTTATAGTCTTCAGGATAGGATTAAAAACTATGATGACCAATAAGCCAACAACACCTCAGACGAATATCAAAGAAGTATATAAGACCCTAGCGCTATTTTTACTTTTACTACTGGTTTTCAGTGCCATTTGGTATTATGCCATTCTAAAATTAAACCCCACCAGTATGTATGTGGGGGCGCTAATGCTGTCACCAGCACTGGCCGCTTTTGTTACCCTAAAAATAAAAGGCAGACCGCTTTCAAGCCTACCATGGAGTTTGAAAAGGCTAAAACACCTAAGGTTATCCTATATTATTCCTGTGCTCTATATCGCAATTGCCTATGCGCTTATTTGGGTGTTCGGTTTTGGTACGGTATGGAATGAGAATACCCTTCAGGATTGGGCATCTACATTAGGTTTTGAAAATAGTGGTAGTTCCAACATAATTATTGCCATGGTCTTTTTGTTTGCAACCGTTGGGGTCGTTAAAAACCTTGGTTCTACATTGGGTGAGGAAATAGGATGGCGTGGGTTCTTTATTTTTGAACTTCGAAAAGTATGTTCTTTTAACGGGGTTGCAATTATCAGTGGATTGGTCTGGGCTGTATGGCACTGGCCTATTATCTGGCTTATGTATAATAGCGGTGGTAACCTGTTGTTTCATATAGGTGCTTTTACCCTTATGATTTTGGGTATGTCGGTTATCTTGGCATATTATACTTTTAAATCGAACAGCTTATGGCCAGCAGCTTTGTATCACTCTGTACATAATATCTACATTCAAAAGATTTTTACCCCCTTGACGGTCACAAATGAGGAATCCACTTTTTGGATTGATGAATACGGACTTATGATTCCTATTGTCACCACCATATTCGCTATTTACTTTTGGCGAAAGGCCAAGCAAGAGCAGTTGTAAGACTCAGTTAGCCATTAGCAATTATCACTACATAATTTTCACCTTTTCTACCAAAGTACATGTGCTAAATTAGGTGAGATATGTTTTTCGTAAATCTGTTTTATTTGGGTCATTTGTTCAGCCGTCAATGCAGGAAATTCAGCTGCCTGTATATTAGATAGCACCTGATCCGTGCTCGAAGCACCTGGAATTACACAACTGACTTCAGGATGCATTAAAATCCATTTAAGGGCCAAGGCCGACAATTTAGTTTCATTTCCAAAAATGCTTTTTATCTCTTCAACGGCTTCAAGACCTTTGGTGAAATCCAAACCTCCGAAAGCCTCGTTATTGCTAAATGCCTCTTTTTCTCTAATTGGGGCACGATGGTCGTCTTTACCGAAAGTTGTTGAGGTAGAGAATTTTCCAGTTAAGAGTCCACTTGCTAGTGGTACTCTTGCCAAAATGCCCACATTTTTTTTCTTGGCCTCAGTAAATAATTTTTCAGAAGGGAGTTGCCTTAACATATTGAAAATAATCTGTACCGAGGTGACATTATCATATTCCATAGCCTTTATAGCCTGGTCCACCAATTTTACGCTGACTCCAAGGTTCAATATTTTCCCTTCTTTCTTTAAATCGTTGAACAGATCAAAAATTTCAGGTCGGTAAAATGTTTCGGTTGGTGGGCAATGCAATTGAATTAAATCTATGGTTTCCAATCCCATATTCTTAAGACTGTCTTCAACATGGTTGCGCAATACTTTAGGGGTATAACCAGCATCATTGTGTGGAGAAATCCGCCGTCCGCATTTTGTGGCCACATAAATACGTTCGCTTCTTGAACGTACAAGACGACCTACGGCTTTTTCGCTTTCACCATCGCTATACACATCGGCAGTATCAATAAAATTGACCCCGTTGTCAATGGTCGCATTCAAAATTGCATCTGCATTGTCGTGACTAAAAGGGTTACCCCATTTTCCGCCAACTTGCCAAGTTCCTGTTCCTATTTCAGTGATTTCAAATCCGGTTTTACCTAGGATGCGTTTTTTCATGTTCACAATTCCTTTAATCTAATTTTTAAAGACCAACCAAGATAGGAGGAAATTAAATACGATTGGCTGACAATGATCATTGAAGCATGACTTTATCAACATCGGCTTTTAGATCTTCATAGGTCTCATAACTGCCAAACCTAAAGTTTCTTTTGTCACCTTTAAGGATTAAGGTTGCAGGGAGAGCGCCATACCAAGAGGTATCTATATTATCTGTCCAGATTCTATAGTTCTGGTCCGTAAGCACCACCACTTCGGGATTTATCTTGTGTTTTTTTACAAAGGGGTAAATATGGGAATCCAACCGTTTTGTCTTTTCCAGGTTCACCAATATAATTTTGAGTCCCTCGCTTTGGTATGCTGTTTCCAACTCATTAAAATGGGGCATTTCTTTGATACAGGGGGCGCAGGTGGTGGACCAAAAATTAAGTACCGTTACTCCATCTTCATTATCATCAATCAAGGTTTGTAATTCTGAATAGGTTTCGAAAACCTCAATAGTGGCATTGGGGTCTTTTTCTTTAGTGTTACAGGAAGTGTTCAGTATAAAAATACCAATAAGAAGTGCTATCAAAAAGCGTTTCATTCGTACGACCATTTTTTAATTGATAGCGCAAGATACGGGCAAAAATGCTATTAAAATGTGATAAATGTTACTTTAGAAAAAGTAGGGGGAAGTAAAATTTTTCGAATTTAAAAAAGAATTTAATCGTTCAACTTGTTCCCAAATTTGGTCAAGGCTTTTCCAATGGCAATCAGTTCTTCAAACCCTTCCTGTTCCAGTTCGGTATTCACAATCAAGATTCTTCCCAACTTGGTTTTCGGATCAAAGAACATATGGGTAGAAACTCCGGGATCACCACCGGAATGACCAATTTGTCCGTTTGCCCTAAAGCCCATGAAAATACCGGAATTGTGCTCGTCTCCCGATTGTTCTTCCCCGTCTTCAGTGTTGTGGTGCGAGGGGTTTAATTGTTTCTTGAATAGTTCGGTATAACTATCTGCCTGTAATAAAGTGCCTTTTCCCGTAAAGCCTTTCATTAATTCATTAAGATATTTCGCCAAATCAGCGCTTGAAGTGGTAAATCCGCCATCAGGATAGGTTATCAATGAATAGAGTGGTAGTGGCGTTTGAATATCGTTATACAAGACGGAGTGATCCTCCAAATTTATGGCATCAAAAGACCAACCTGAGCCGGTCATTCCCAAAGGGTCCAAAATGTGTGTCTGGGTGAATTCAGGAAAAGAGGTTCCCGTGGCAACTTCGATAACCAGGGCAGCAAGAGTTGCGGCACAGTTTGAATATTCATAATGTGCGCCGGGTTGATTGTTTAAAAACCCTTCTTTTTTATATGATGCCCCTTTTTCAGTAAGCATTTTTTCCAAGAAGTCATTTAAGGGAATTCGCGTTTCAGGTCCGTTAAAATAATCTGGAACATTTACTTTGGTGGTATCCAAACTTTGCAAGGGCTCTTTCATCACATAGGACATTCCGTAATAATCGGTATCCAATATAGTTGAGGTATGGGTTGCCAAATGACGAATGGTTATTGGAATTTCTGGGTAATACGGATTTTTGACCGCATAGGGTAAATAGTCATTGATGGGATCATCCAGTTTTAATTTTCCCAATTCCTGCGCTTTAAGCAGTGAAATTCCAATGAAAGTCTTTGATATAGAAGCTATATTCTGAATTGTATTCTTGGTATAGGGTTTATTGGCAGCTACATTAGAAAAACCGAAACCTTTGGTGTATAAAACAGCGGAATCGTTTACAACGGCAACGGAAAATCCGTTAATAAAGCCTTGCCCGTGAATTTTGCGAAGCGCTGTGGTCAGAGAATCGGTGATTGGTGAATTGTTCGTAGCAATTGCTTTAGTGGATTCCCCTTTTTGCTTGCAGGAAAACAATACGGCAATCAGTACAAGTAGTACAATTTTATTTGTTTTCGGAATTAGGTGATGATGGAATTTGATCGATGACATTGGATTAGTTTTTCTATAAAACTAACCTAAAAATACGTTTGTATTGCCTCGGCACCCTTTTTTAGTCTTTTACCAGACTGGCATCACACACCATAGACTGGTTGCCTGTACGACTTACAGTTGATGTGAATTGGAGCTTTGCCTCACTATTTTCATAGTAAAAGAGGTTTTCGGTCACGCCTGATAAAGGAATTACGGGAAGACTCACAGGAATATCGGTTATTTGGGTCTGGTCCTCAAAGCCGTTGGAAAAAATAGTTTCAAATGTATCTCCCACTAATATACCACCTTCCATATCGTCAAAATAGACTTTGGTTCCGCCTGTATTGTCCGGAGCAAAATCCTTGCTTCGTGAGGCATGGGTATAGTAGGTTATGCTAGGTTTGTCAAAAGGTATATAATTGGGATACACCAAGGGAAATCCTGAAATATCCTGAGTGTCGTCCAATCCATTTCCTTCTAATCGAAACGAAATGAATTCACGTTTATTAAAATCGGCAAATATGGTCATCTTGTACCAAACATTAGGAGCGAGATCTATGTTCAAATCATGAATTTCCCATAAATTAGGTTCTGTGGGTGTGCCCAATAGATTTTCAGGTGCACCGATTGGAAACCATAAGATACCTTCACGGGTAATTCCCGCGAAACTCATCCAGTCTCCACCTGAAACATGTATGGGATTGTCCACCCCTTCTATCCATTCCATGTCCAATCCGAAAATAATATCATTGGCCAAATCATCAGGAAATTGAAAAAAACAACTTACATAAGCCTCGGTAGGATTTGCTAAAAAGTCTTGGATACGTTGGTCGGAATGGGTAAAAGCAACAGATGCGCTTAAAATACCATCCATGAGCTCTTTTTCGTCTTGGTCAATTATAGTATCATCACTACTACATCCAAAATGCAATAACACGATACATAGCAAAATATATAAAACCCTCATTTTCAACGTATGTATATTTACTTATACTAACGGGAATTGAACTGTTTTATTGGTCTTTTTATAAATGTGAATACATGCTATAAAAGACCTGTGCCTTGACAGTAAGGTTTTTGGTTTGGGCCGTTGTATGTAATTGATCCGATAAGGTGGTAAATATGTCTGTTGTTCCATACTTCTTGGCAAGCAGGTTGTAATGATCATTATCTGCCAGTAACAGATGGGCCAAATTAGTTGGGCTGATATCGAAGGAAATCTGTTCTTTAGCTTTATGTTCCAGTTTCAATTTTCGGAGTTTCAGGTCCGTAAAATTGGTTTCATGGTCATAGTCCAATTGTTGTTTTGTTGGAGGGATTACTCCAAGCTGTTCAAAAGTATCATTCAATAAAATTTCAAAATCATAGATGATGACTTTAGCCCCGGATTTAGAAACTTTTTCAACCTCTTCGAGTAGCTGTTGGGATTTGCAGTAATACAATACACCGGCGAAGGTAATTACTTCAAAGGTGTTGGGGTTAAATTCTAGATCCACACCATTGCATAATTGATATTCCACTTGGTTATGGGGTATGGCATTTTGAAGCATTGACTCACTTGGTTCAATAGCTATTACTTTATCATATAAAGTGGTCAATGCCACAGCAGATTGACCGGTGCCGCAGCCTACATCCAACCCCAGAGTAAAATAGTCATCGTCCAGCACTTTTTTTAGAATAGGTAAATGTAACGAAGGCCTATATGCTGCGTAATGTTTTGCGGTAATGGGGTCGTATGCTGTTGCCATGGATTAAAAATAGGACTTACAACCGGTTCTCGATACGATTTTCTGTCAAAAATCACTCGAATTGACAACTCACTAATCAGCTTCGGGCAAGTTTTTAAAAAAGTCCCAGATTACATCACAGGCCACAATATCGCGATTGGTTTTACCGATCCAACGTTTGCCTAAATATTGCTTGCCTCCCGGCCAAGTGTGTCCTCCACCATTTATTTTATAAAGCACTAAAGCTCCACCATCTTGGCAGGCTTCATATTCTTCAACACTGACCGTAGTCCCATCATCTGATGTATTTGGTAGTTCAATAGTGTTTTTTTCAACAGTGCACCCATTTTTTCCTTTCCAAAACGTCATATAATCATCGGTAGAAACAATTTCACCCCTGTTTTTTTTAAACACCCTGACTTGACCGCCATCGTAAGGGACCAACGGGTCATCAGTACCGTTCATGACCATTACTGCTACCGGTTTTACCGGGTCACATTTGGGTATATAATCCTTGGAAAGTGAAGCGGTTAAAATAGCACCACCCCTAAATATGTCGGAGGCATCACATAACAATCGGGAAGACATAAAACCACCGTTGGACATTCCTGTTGTGAAGATTCGGGAGCTGTCGATGTTATACTTGTCCTGTAAATTCGAGACTATTTCACGAATAAATCCAACATCATCAATGTTTTCTTTCCATGCTTTTACCTCTTCGAGTTTTCGGCCATCATTCCAATTCTTTTTGATTGCATTAGGGTACACCACGATAAAACCGTCGCGATCTGCCAAATCATTGAAACGATTAAAAGTTAGTCCTGCTGTGCCCTTTGCCGTTCCACCACCACCATGGAGGTGAAAGAGTAGAGGTGCAGGTTTTTGCATTTGGGCTTCTGGGGGTACATGCACTATATAATCGCGCTCGTAGCCTTGAAACTGAATAGTATAGGTTTGATCCTTATTATCCTTTGGGGTATGTTGTGGTCTGCAGGCGTTGAAATTAAATACCAAAAAGGTGAATGATAATACACAAATTGAGATCAATGTTTTCATAATCATCGATATTATTCAAGTAATGATTCTTCCATTAATTTGGGTGGCATATTTCCGATTTTAAGAAGCTTTTCATGAAAATCACTTAAAGAAAAACTATCGCCCATTTTTTGCTTGTACATCTCCCTCATTTTCAAGATTTCGGTCATTCCCATATAATACCCAATAAAATATCCGGGTCTAGCCGCGGAGGAATCAATTTCCAGTTGGGCTGCCCATCGCAAGAAACCGACTTTGTCTGTCATGATACTGATTGCTTGCTCATAGGTCAATCGCCCGGAATGCATACCTACGTCATAAATAACACGTGCGTTTCGCCACAATCTAAGTTGCAATTGCCTAAGATGGATTCTTTTGTCGGGAAAGAAACCGGTTTCACTCATGAGTTGCTCATTATAGAGTCCCCATCCCTCACTGAACAGGGAAAGTCCGTTTTCACGTCTTAGCTTCCTCGGGTTGTGCAGTTGATAAAGGCCCTGCACATGATGGCCGCCATAAGCTTCATGTGGTGCTGTTACAATAATGACGCCCCAATCATGCTCCACAAGGTATTCTTGTTTTGTCTTGTCATCCCATTGATCCTCAAAAGGATTGATCATCCATTGTGCCGTAAAAATACTGTCGGCGTCCTTGCCTTTGGCCCTTGAGAAATTGCCGTAATATGAGGTTTTTCTAAGATACTCAACCCTTGGGACAACCTTTACCTGTTCGTTCCATGGCAAAGGGATTAATTTATTTCTGAGGATATGGGCTTTGGCACTATCTACCCAAAGTTGGTGGGCCGCAATCATTTCATGCGGTTCGGGATACTCATTTTTGATTTCAACCGCCAATTCTTGCCAGGTTTTAGAGGGATCGATCTCTTTGGCCAAAGCCTCCAATTCGGCAATGGTCTCTTTGAATTTCATATTCCCGAATTCCCAAAGTGTAGTATCATCATAATCAAGTAACAGCTCATTTGCGAGAATGGTATTATAAGCTTCCTTTCCCATCGCAAAATCACCTTGAGTCTTCTTAGGAAGCTCGTCAGAGAGGTATGTTACGTAGTCTTCTAAAGCTTCACCAGCACTCTTGACTAAATTTTCAAGATTGTTGTTTGGAAGTTTTGAAATGAAATCGGGGAGGTCTTTATTAAAAAGTCCTCTTGCACTTTCGGCCATGAATAGCCCCAACTCCTGAAATCTGGGTACATAGGTTTCCAATTGTGCTTTTCCGTTGGCCAATTGTATAGGAACCAAGCGTAAACGTTTTTCAAGCTCAATTGCTTTCTTAGTCAAATCCCCAGGTTTGCCAATAAGGTTGTCCAAACTTCTGAATTGCATGTAATCACGTGGGTCTCTTTTCCAGGATTCATGCTTGGATTGGCGAACTTCTTTGCCTTTTAGAATACTCTGCGCAAAACTCCAGTCAATTTTATCTTCGAAGCTCAATTGACTGGTATCAATGGCCATAAGTATTTTGAGTTGATTACGAGTATTCTCTAATTCTGTAGCAAAAGATGCAATGCCAAGGTCACTTATATCACCCGAATTACTTGATACATTAAAGTTCTCAACAAAGGCTTTGAACTTTTCTTCGGAATTTATCTCATCAACTTTTGAGGTACAGGAAAAAATCAAAAGCAAAACAAAAAAAGTATAGAATTTAGTCATGGTTTTTTAGCGATAGGTTACCTTCTTAAAGATACTAAATTGTTTTTAACCAATGTTGTAAAGAATTTGAAATCAAGCTATTGGGCTCGTAAAAAGTTATTCCATAAAATCAATCAAAAGGCACCAAATCTGGTTCCAAAAATGTGCTTTTGGCTGCCGGAGAGTTGAAAATATCAAAGCCGTAATGGCATTCCATCAATCTTCGGAATTCAAATTTAAGTTGAGAGAATTCAACAATAAAACCCTTAAAGTCATTCGACTTGCTTTTTTGCATGAAGTGATATACCGCTTTTACGGCGGCAACGGTCAAGGTAGTATTATACTTGTCGGTTGCCCCTAAATGATTCACATAGGCAACCAACTGCTTGCAGACATTTTCAATAGCTTTTTCTTCCCTGTATTTTTTAATATGGATGTAGGCCAATCTTAAATGTGCTTCATGGCTAAAGAGCTTTGAGTCTAGTTCACAGGATTCAAACTGTTGTTCAAATACGGAATCGGAAAGTTCAAAGTGATTTTCCATAATATGAAAATTGATTATTAAAGATACGACCTCTTAATAAAATAAGAGAACTGTTGATTGAAAAATCAATAGCCGATCGCCCCACCATCAGGTCTGGATGAATCTGCTGCTCCTGTAAACACTTTTTTCACCGGATCATAGGTGATACCCATCAATGCACCTAGATTACTTCTTTCCTGTAGGGTGTGCCCCATGGCTTCGAGAGCTTTGCGCGTATCAGGAGATAGTAAGTGTTTTTCATAGATAATACGGTCAGGTAGCCATTGATGATGTATTTTCAGCGCTTCTATGGCTTTATCGATTCTCATATTAAATTCCAAAACATTGAACACGGTTTGGAAAACGGTATTGATAATGGTTCTACCACCTGGGCTTCCAATAGCCAAATAAGGTTTACCGTTTTTACCAACAATCGTTGGGGTCATACTAGAGAGCATTCGTTTTTCTGGCGCTACTAAGTTTGGCGCGGTTCCAATTTGTCCGTTGCTTTTGGTAATACCAGGTTGGGGATTAAAGTCGCCCATTTCATTATTGAAGATAAAACCCAATTCTGGAGATCCCATTTTTGACCCATACCCATATTCCAGGGTATAGGTAAGGGAGACGGCATTTCCACCTTTATCCATTACGGATAGATGTGTAGTGCTTTTGCCATCATACAATTGCCCAAATTTAGTGGAATCACTAACTGATGCCCTGGTCATATCAATGCCAGCAAATCTATTCTTTGCAAACGCTTTGGAGGTTAATTTGTCCAAGGGCATATTCAGATTAAAATCGGGATCACCCAAATGCTCGGCACGGTCTGCAAATGCCCTGCGCATTGCTTCTGCCACTAAATGCACATAGGCAGTGGAATTGAACTCAATTTCATCAAAATTAGCCTGCTCCATTAAGTTCATCATTTCTACCAGAGCTACACCTCCCGAACTTGGCGGGGGCATAGAGTAGATATCATAACCCTTATAGCTTCCTTTTATGGGTTCCCGTTCAATGGATTCATATTTTCTTAAATCTTTTTTAGTGATTATGCCTCCGTTTGCTTTCATCCATTTAGCAATCTTTTTGGCAACTTCCCCTTTGTAAAAACCATCTTTTCCTTTATCACGAATGAGGGTAAGTGTAGCTGCAAGTGCAGGTTGCTTCCAGAGTTCGTCAGGCTCAAGAACCTTCCCTTTCCCATCTCTAAAATAGGCATCCATGAATGGGCTTTTGTTTCCTTCTTTGGTGAAATAACCAGCGGCCGCATAAAGTGACCAGTTGAAAGGAAATCCGTTTTTAGCTTGATCAATAGCTGGTTGAACCAAAGTGGCCCAAGGAAGTTTGCCATATTTTTTATGTGCTTTGAACAATCCTGCTACCGTTCCCGGCACGCCAATCGCCAAAGCGGAGTGATGGTTACTACCTTCAATAAGAATTCCTTCTTTGTCGAGATACATATCATTAGTCGCTGCCAAGGGTGCTTTCTCCCTAAAATCAAAAGTGGTGGCTTTTCCGTTGGAATCCATATAAACTATGAATCCACCACCTCCGATATTGCCTGCAGATGGTAATGTTACTGCCAAGGAAAAGGCAGTGGCCACAGCCGCATCAATTGCATTGCCCCCTTTTTTTAAAATAGCTACACCTACCTCGGAGGATAAGCTGTTAGATGAAGTAACCATACCATTTTTGGCATAAGTCTGGGCATTTAAGTAAACAAAGTTGAATGCAATGCAAAATAGAAGGGAATAGGCGAATTTTGACTTCATGAAGTACTTGGTTGATTTTTTTTCTTGGTCGTTGAAGATAGGAATTTTATTGTTTGATAACACTTATCCTTATAAATGCAAATGGTTCAATACCGCATAATTGTCCATAACAACGAAAAATTGATGCACTAGGACAGGAAAAAGCTGGAAAAAGTTTATTTATGCATAAAATTGGAAAATCCCTACCAACAATTCATTTGAACCTTGGAAATCATTTTATATGAAAAAGAGAGTTTTATTTGTTTTGATGTCATGTATTTGTGGTATTTCTTTAGCCCAAATAACAATATCTAAAGACAAGCCTTTACATTTTGGTGCTGGTTTTGGTATTGGTGCAGTAGGCGGCTACACGGCGCATCAATTGTTCAATGGTAACCCATATTGGACATGGGCAGGCGCTGTAGGTAGTAGTATTGGCGCAGGTCTAGTGAAAGAGACTATGGATAAGGCCGATTATGGAATTTGGGATAATAGTGATATTGTTTTTACCACCCTTGGTGGAATAGCTTCGGCAGTTGTTCTTGAATTGTTCTTAAAGAAGAGTAAAAAACGAAAGCGGTTTGGTCCTTGTAACTGCTATGCCGTAAAACTGGACTTTTCCAAGGACTCACAAATTAGGTATATAGACGTTGCCAACAGCAGAACACATGATATTATGGCAGCACTTCAGGCGCAGCGCATCCTTGAAATGCCCAGTTTAGAATAATCAAAGAAGTCCACGGGCCTTTATTTCCAAATACTTGTTTATTGTATTTATGGTCAGCTGCTCAGGTCTGGTAAGAATGGTCTGAATGCCATGTTGTTGCAGTTCTTTTTGCATCAACCTTTTTTCCAAGGAGAATTTTTCGGCAATCGTTTTGTGATAGATCGTTTGTAAATCCTCTGCGTCAGACGAAATAAGTTCTTCCAACTCGGTATTCTCAAAGAAAATAACCACTAAAACGTGCTGTTTGGCCATTGCCAAAAGAAAGGGCAATTGTCTTTTTAGTGCAGAAATATGTTCAAAATTGGTATATAGCAATAATAGGCTCCGATGGGTGATCTTACGTTTGACTTGTGCATAAAGCAGCCCAAAATCGGCATCGGTGAATTCGGTGGTTATGTTATAAAGGTTCTCTAAAATGGTATTTAAATGCGTCACTTTTTGGACAGCAGGTACAAATGATTCAATATTTTTCGAAAATGAGATCATCCCTGTTTTATCATTCCTTTTTAGGGCCACATTGGAAAATGCCAAGGTGGAGTTGATGGCGTAATCCAATAGTTTTAATCCATTAAAAGGCATTTTCATTACCCTACCTGTATCTATAATTGAGTAAATAGGTTGTGATTTTTCATCTTGATATTGGTTGACCATCAGCTGGTTTTGCTTTGCAGTCGCCTTCCAATTTACCGTGCGAATATCATCACCAGGAACATATTCTTTTATTTGTTCAAATTCTTGTGTATGGCCTATTCGCCTAATCTTCTTTAATCCGAATTGTGAAAGATTATTACTTATGGCTAAAAAGTCATACTGCTGCATTTGAATAATACTGGGGTAGACAGGTACCATTTGGTTTTTTTGGAAAACAAAACGCCGTTTTATAATCCTTAATGGTGAGGCGGCATAAATATTGAGGTTACCAAAAACATACTCACCTCTATCAACAGGTCTTACGGTATATTCGAACGCTCTTTCCTCGTTTTTTAATAGGCTTGTTCTATGTTCAAAATCACGTTTTTGAAATTGTTTTGGTAATTCATCAATCAATGATATATGTGTTCTAAAGGGGTAATACGATTGAAACTCAACACTTATGGGATTAAAATCGCTATTTGATAATTTTTTAGGAAGAACACGATTTGCTTCAAGGCCTTTGGAATTGGCATATAAAAGATAAATATCAAATAGAAACAGCCCTGCCATGACAAGGGTCAGTACCCATGCAATAGGGTAGAGGACGGGTATCCAATACGACAATATAAAGCAGGCCGAAAGTATGGCGATATACCTAAAAAACGTGTTATGTATGTATAGCGATCTTAAAAATTGCATCGTTTTATCTAGGGATTTCTACAGATTCCGTTATCATATTGACCACGCTGTCGGTTGTCATACCTTCCATTTCACGTTCAGGCGTTAGTATAACCCTATGGTTCAATACCGGAACCAATGCTTTCTTCACATCTTCAGGAATTACAAAATCCCTACCTTGAATAGCTGCAAAAGCCTTTGCTGCGTTCAACGTGGCGATTGAAGCTCTTGGGGACCCACCTAAATACAGGTGGGGATGGTTTCTGGTTTTGGTAATGATATCGGCAATGTATTTGATTATTTTTTCCTCAACCACAACCTCTTGGATTTTCATTTTAAAATCGGTCAGTTGTTTTGAGGTTAAAACATCAGAAATGCTTTCTTGTGGTTTTTCACCTTTACGTTCGTGGTGGGTTTGGATTATTTTTATTTCTTCTTCCGCTGAAGGGTAATCCACTTTTATCTTAAAAATAAAACGATCAAGTTGTGCCTCAGGCAGGGCGTAAGTACCTTCCTGTTCTATAGGATTTTGTGTGGCCAATACCATAAATGGAATATCCATGGGGTAGGTGGTACCGTCCATAGTGACTTGGCGCTCTTCCATGGTTTCGAACATGGCAGCTTGGGTTTTAGCAGGAGCACGATTAATTTCATCAATTAGTATGATGTTTGAGAAAATAGGACCTTTTTTAAACTCGAACTCTGAAGATTTTACATTAAAAATTGATGTTCCCAATATATCGCTTGGCATAAGATCGGGTGTAAACTGTATACGACTGAACTCGGTTTTTAAAGTCTTTGCAAAAAGCTTGGCGGTAATGGTTTTGGCTATGCCGGGAACACCCTCAATCAATACATGGCCGTCTACCAAAAGGGCGACAATTAGTAACTCAATAAAATTATCTTGCCCAACAATGACCTTGGCGAGCTCAGTCCTGATATCGGAAACCGCCTTTTTTAGTTCTTCAAGAGGGATCCTATTGTCAAAATTAAGATCGTTCGTATTTTGCTCGTTACTTTCCATCCGCTTTTAGTTTAAATTTTTCGATTAGTGTATTTAGTTTTTGCAAATCATGATTTTTGATCACAGACCGTATTTTCAATTTTTCCATATAAGAGAACAACTCCTTTATTTCGTCATAAGAATGATTGCTCCGCGATGCAAGATTGTGAAAAAACCCATCATCTCGTTTTAAAGTGTTCAGATGAAAATGGGACCGTATATATTCTAGGAAATACGCTATTTTATGATCGGTTATCGATTTTTGCTCCCCTTTTTTAAAATACATGTCGGCAATGGTTCGTGTAAAAGCCAGTGTCTGGTTTTTTAAAGGGGTTACCACGGGAATTGCCCTTTGTTTGCGTTTGCCCTCGAAAATCACATACAACAAAGCACCAATAAGTACAATGTAATAGGCCCATTTGAACTCCTTGGTATTCAAAAATATATACATGGGTGAGGTATAGAACGATTTTCCTGATTTATAATGGTTGTCCATATAAATGGGTTTGCTATCGTCAATATAAGAAAGTAGACCAGCTGTATAATCCTTATTGTTGTTTTCGAGTAGAAAATAGTTGGTGAAGGCCTTTGGAAAAGTGCTTAATATTATTTCGCCATCTCCAAAAGGTTGCTTTATGATATTGAAATTCGCCGCTTGTTCGTCACTTTCACCTATTTCATAATCTACCTGACCAATGATAATGGCGTTGAGCGTATCGATTTTACTAAAATAAGTGGCATAATTGTCCTTTTTAAACTCATAGAATCCATCATTCTTAAATCTGGAGTGTACTAATTTGTGTTTTTGTTTTTGCTTCTCACCAAAATCGGCATATAACCCGGAGGTTTCAAAATTCAAAGTATCCTGTAATTCATGTTCAAACGCCCCGGAGGCTATGAAAAGGGTGTTTCCTTTTGACGTCCAATACAACAAAGAATTCATTTCGGCCTCACCAAAAGAAACACGATTGTTCACGAATAAGTACGTGCCATTGATTGTAGAGTCCGATTGTAAAAGTTCAAACGGAGGCCTTTGTACCTGCCTCAGATTTTTACCGTACTTTTTTTTCATTAAATCATTCAGAACATAAGTGCCATACGGTATTTTATGTTGTGACACGAAGGAAGGAAACCAATTGACTTCTTTAGGTTTTCCATATTGAAACAACATAAGAAAGGCCAATGTGACCAAGGCAATGACGATATATATTGTGCCTTTTTTACGCATTGACGTCCAAGGTTTTTTGAAGGGATGAAAATTTGCTTTCGGCCTTTAGATATTTGGCCTCATCAATAGGAAAGTCCCCATACCAGATATAGTCATAAAGCTTGGTGATATGGCTAAAGGGCCTTTTTAATTCTTCTTCTCCCAATTCATTTATATAATCATCATTGGTTTTTTGCATTTGCCAATCAATAAGTTCTTTTTCGCTCATTTGCTTTAAGATGAGTAAATAGTAATACCGAATGGCCAGTCTATAATTGTTCTCTTCAAGGGCTTTTTGTATGAGTTGATTAATATCCTCATTTTTGATGATGTGCTCATCTTCGGAAAGGGAGACCAAATTCTCATTTTCTTTGCTATAGAGCAGGGCCCTGGAATTCACGTTCAGAAAGAACTTAATCAATAGAAATAAGAGAATGCCAATAAGTATGTAAGGTAGAATTCGCAGGAAAAAGAATAAATATCCAGAAGCTTTTTCAACTCCGAACAGCCATTCGAAGAATTGGGAAAGTAAATTACCCATCCATGTCTTGAAGTTTTCCCACCATGTAAGGTCGGCCTTTAAGATTTCATAATCGAACTTTGGGTCTTCTTTATAAACTTGAAGATCTTCCTTGGATATCTGTTTTAAATGCAGCTTGCCATCGTCATATTTGATTTGGGTAGAATCTTTTTGCGCAATTAGGGTGCAAGTAAATAGGCCACAAATCAATATAATTAGAAGCTGTTTTAGCATATTAATTCTCTGGAGTTTTGCCTAGGTTTTGAATACGTTCAAATGTGCCTGTAAAATTCTTTTTTTCGTTGAGGTTAAAATAGATAAAAGCACCTGCAATTATCGTTATCAAATTCAATAGAACTTGGGCCAAGGTGCCAATCATATTAAGAATCATATAGATTGGGTCGATAAAACTGTCCATCATATTGGCCGCATCCATTTCTCCGGAGAAAATACCCATTTTCGCATATTGATAAATAACTGCAGGTATACTAAAAGCATAACCGGCAATTCCTACAATAATACCAACTACAAATAGAGTGGCGAAGGTAATCCACCATTCATCCTTAACTAGGTTAAAGCCGTAACTATAAGATTCGCCAATACCTTTTTTCATGAATACCATTATACTGAACGATAGTGATAGTGGAACGGCCAAATATATTCCCGGTAAAAAACAGAATATAAAACCGACCATGATAGATATGACCACAATAATCCCCAGTCCTATAAAGCTCCATAATGAACCGTAGACCTCTTTTTTAATTTCATTGAAATCAATTATGCCATTATGGTTTGTATAAGATTTTATGTAGTGTAACACGGTTGATTGTGAGGTTGCGTAAACCATAATCAACGCAATCATAAAAACAAGGACACTAACAAGCATGCTTATACCACTAAAGAACTCATTTGAGCTTTCAGTATTGAAATCCATTAAGGAGCTGAATGAATTCAAATAAAAACCCATTGCTATAAGTAACACCACCAAATAGGGGCCAACAATCTTAAAATATGTTGATACAAAGGGTTTGAACTGTAGTCGTAAAAAGGCAAAAGTATCGGAGAGTATTTCGCCTAATTCGCGCTGTTTTTTAAATTCAATGAATCTGTCCATTTCGGTTGGCTTTTAAATGTAGTTGATATGGGTATATAACGTAATAAAACAGAATTAGTACTAATGACGCAGTAATAATTAAAATGGCCAACCAGTCAGGCATTTCGGTATGTCGGGTTACGAATCCTTCCAGAAATCCTGCGATAATGAAAAAGGGCACGGTACTCAGCATTATCTTCAGTCCGCTTTTGACACCTCTTTTGAAAGATTCCAGTCTAGTGAATGTGCCAGGAAACAGCATTCCATTGGCCAAAACAAGGCCGGCACAACCAGCGATGATGATAACCGAAATCTCAATGGTTCCGTGAATCCATATGGTGCGGGCAGATTCCCAAAGTAGTCCTTTTTCATAAAAGAAATACTGAAAACTACCGAGCATTATCCCATTTTGCATCATGATCCATAAAGTTCCAATACCGAGCATTATTCCATAGCCGAAGGCCATCATGGCCACACGAATATTGTTTATGGTGATACCCAAAAACATATTGAATTCACCCATTTCTTTGTAAACAGCCATTGGGTCTCCTTTTTCAATATTATCCAAGGTCATGTTCACATAACCATCACCAAGGATTGATCGTACAAAATCACCTTCGTTTGCTGCTGAAAAGGCTCCGACCAAAACGAAAAAGGAGAATACCAAAAAAGCGATCAGCAGTTCGCGCTGATGATGAAAGAACATGGTAGGGAACTCTGTTTTCCAGAATTCAATGATTCGATTCTTCGGTTCCTTTTTTGTCTTATAGATTTTTTGATGTGCCTGGGATGCTATTGAGTTTAGATAGAATTCAGTATTACTGCCAGCATAAAAGGTCTTGGCATAACTAAGGTGGTCAGTAATTTCTATGTAAAGGTCAGACAATACATCAGGCTCTATCTTCGTTTTGTTTGACAGTGCGTTTTCAAAAGTTACCCATTTGTCTTTATTTTGCTTTACAAAGGCGGCCTCACGCATTAATATTGGGTTTATACCCAAAGAAACTAAAATATGGAACAATTTCAAATAGAAACTGCCCAAAATATAAGTATTAGCCAAAATACCGCGCATCTGGGAGACCGTATGCTGGCGTACTTAATAGACAGTTTTGTTATAATTGCCTATACCGTTTTAATGATTTGGGCCTTGCTGGCCATGGATATGGATTTTTCTGATATGTGGGCCGTTTATATGCTTCTGGGCTTGCCTGCCTTTTTATATTATGTTTTGTTGGAAACATTTATGGATGGGAAAACAATTGGCAAGGGATTAATGCATATTCGCGTTGTAAAGCTGGATGGTTCAAAACCTGGATTCGCCAGTTATTTTATTCGTTGGATCCTTCGAATAATAGATGTGGTTCTGACTTCTGGTGGATTAGCAGTTTTGACCATACTTATACGAGGAAACGGACAACGAATAGGTGATATAGCTGCTGGTACCACTGTAATAAGCGAAAAGAAAAGAGTTAGTATAAAAGATACATTACTAAGGGACCTTCCTGAAGATTATGTGCCTAAATATGCCCACGTCACTGTTTTTGATGACCGAGAAATGCAAACCATAAAAGAGCTATATGACCGAGCAAAGCGAAACGGAGATCATCAAATTATTGTTTCTTTGAGCATTAGAATAAAAGAAGTGACCCAGATAGTTTCAGATACAAAACCTATTGAATTTGTAGATCAAGTTATCAAGGATTATAATTATTATACCCAACAGCTCTAGTATATGTTTTATTTGACCATTGATATTTTGGGAACCATAGCCTTTGCCATATCGGGAGTGCTGGTAGCTATGGAGAAAAAGCTTGACTTATTTGGAGTTCTAATCATTGCATTCGTAACCGCCATTGGTGGGGGAACTTTGCGCGATATGCTCATTGGTAATACACCTGTTGTATGGATGCGTGAATCAATCTACATATTTACGATTTTAGGTACTGTGATTTTCGCCATTATCTTTGCCAATCAACTTAAATATTTGCGAAAGACCTTATTTTTGTTTGATACCATAGGTATTGGGCTATTCACCATGGTTGGTATCGAGAAGGGACTTTCGGCAGATCTAATGCCCGTAATGTGCATTATATTAGGAACCATAACGGCTTCTTTCGGCGGAGTAATTCGAGATATTCTGTGTAATGAGATTCCTGTGATATTCCATAAGGAAATATATGCAACCGCTTGTATTATAGGTGGTTTGTCATATTTTTTGTTAGTGCAATTGCCTTTTGACAGTGCCTATGCTTATGTAGCAGCGATATTTATTGTTATCCTGATAAGAGTTTTGGCAGTACGATTTCATATTGCCTTGCCAAATATCTACAAGTTTTCTAAGAAATAAGGAGGTAAATCTAATTCACCACTTCAGCCTTAAGAATATAGATGTTCTTTGATGGCCAATCCCCTTTCCCCACGGGTTGGGCATTGATTTTATCAACAACATCCATTCCTGAAATCACCTTTCCAAAAGGGGTGAAATCGCCATCTAAGTGATAAGAACCGGGTTTTGTGACCACGATGAAAAACTCATAGGGAGAGGCCAACATATGTGGATTGTTGATTTCGCTACTCGGCATAGAAATAATGCCTCGATGATGTTTATACCCTTTTTTTGCATCGGGCGGAAGTAAATACCTACCAATAGCACGTCGTTTATTGCCTGTTGCCTTATCGTCAGAATTTCCTCCTTGGATAATAAAATTTTTCACAACTCGGTGAAATTGGGTATTGTCAAAATACCCTTTCGATGTCAAAAAGATGAAATTAGCTTTGTGGTAAGGAACATTATCAAATAACTGTACGGTAAAGCTTCCAAAAGTCGTGGTTATTTTAACGGTATCATCTTTAAGGGTTTTGTTGTAATTAAAAAAGAAATCTATGGCATTCTCTTCTGTCAACAGGAAGGGTTCCTCTTTTTCTTCAATTTGGATTTCCTCTTCTTTTTCTTCAGGATTTTCATTGGATATTTCTGCAGGCGTATCAACAACACTTTTTGAGAGAGCATCCTTGCATCCTAGTAAAATACCTAAAAATAATAGTGGTAATATTGTATGAGAATTGAAGCTTTTTAGTGCCATGAATTTTGATGAGTTTATCATAAGGAGTTCAAAAATAAAAAATCTACCACTTCCCGGGGAGGCATCTCACTATAAAATGGCCCCAGAAATACGGATCAAGGAGTTAAAAGAAGGGTTTCCAGCAAGAAAAAACGCGAAACAAGCAGCAGTTTTAGCGTTGTTTTATCCCAATAAACGGCAGTCTACCAATCTATTGTTGATTCTAAGAAAGACCTATAAGGGGGTGCATTCCAATCAAATTGGCTTTCCAGGCGGTAAGACTGAGAAGGAAGATGGCGATTTAAAAGAAACCGCATTGCGAGAAACCCAGGAAGAAGTTGGTGTACCTTCAAACAAAGTTGAAATAATAAAATCGTTGAGCCAGATTTACATTCCACCAAGTAATTTTGAGGTGCAACCTTTTATGGGATTTTATCATGACCCTCAACCCTTTATACTTCAAGAGTCGGAAGTTGAGGCATTGGTTGAGGTACACTTACCTGATTTTTTGGATGATAACAAGATTTTCACCCAAAAACTTTCTACTTCCTATGCCAACGATATTCACGTACCTGCCTTTAAATTAAATGGTTATACGGTATGGGGTGCAACCGCTATGATGTTAAGTGAAATCAAAGAGCTTTTGAAAATAGTTTTATAAGGCATAATTCGTAAATTAGCCCCCTATGGCATTATTTAAGGAGAATCCGTTCGGACATATTCTTTTTTTGAAAAAGTGGCTTATACGTATCATGGGTGTAATTACCCATCAACGCTATAAAAGTTTTAATACTCTTGAAATAGAAGGGTCAGACATTATTAGAAATCTGCCAGACACCAATGTACTTTTTGTTAGCAACCACCAAACCTATTTTGCAGATGTGGTTGCCATGTTCCATGTGTTCAATGCAAGTTTAAGTGGGAGGGATGATTCCATTAAAAATGTGGGGTATTTATGGAACCCTAAATTGAATATCTATTATGTTGCAGCTGCCGAAACAATGAAAAAAAGTCTTTTGACCAAGATTTTTGCTTATGCCGGTTCTATCAGCGTGGAACGCACCTGGCGCTCCGAAGGCCAAGATGTAAAGCGACAAGTAAAGATGAGCGATATTTCAAATATTGGGAAGGCACTTGATGATGGTTGGGTGATCACTTTTCCCCAAGGAACCACAACGCCGTGGAAACCTTTAAGAAAGGGTACCGCTCACATCATAAAAAAGTACCGACCTATTGTAGTACCTGTAGTTATTGATGGTTTTAGACGTTCGTTTGATAAAAAGGGGCTACGTGTCAAGAAAAAGGGAATTCTTCAACATATGAGTATCAAGGAACCCTTGGAAATTGATTATGAGAATGAATCTTTTGACTCGATAATTGAAAAATTGGAATATGCCATTGAGCAGCACCCATCGTTTTTAAAAGTTATTCCCAAAAAAGAACTTCTGGCTTACGAAGAAGAGAATAAACAGCGAAAATGGAAGCAGGACAAAACAAAGAAGGACAAATCTAAAAAAGCTTAAATCTCCAATTGCTTTAGGTCATTATAGTTCCTTTTCAATTTTCTTAGCAACAGTCCATATAGTAGAAAGTAGATTCCACCAACGATGGCGGTCATTAATACTCCCATTATTGCCATTGCTATCATAATGGTCACCTTGATTTTTTCCGGAGAGATATGTTCCGATTTCTCCCTTAATTCGCTAAAACTTGAATAGATATCATCGGTAAGGTACACGCCAACAATCATCAATGCCACAATCACAAGAATCATGGAAAGTGAATAAATAATATAGTGCTTTACCGTGGCCCTTGTTTTGAGGATTTTTCGCATCAGGTTTTTTGAATTATCCAATACGGATATTTCTTTGTAACGTCTGTAAAATTGTATAATGAAGTAAAGAGCTACTCCGTAAGTGATGACACTTAGACCAATAAGTATATTGTGCAACCCAAGTTTATCATATATATCCATATTCTCCCTATAGGAAGGAATAAGCAATAATAAGTGAGGTAGGGTGAATTCCAAAATACTGATTATCAATATCCACTTAACAATTGAGGAAGATTTCTTCCAGATCATGTTATGAATCTCATCATATGACAATTTAGGAAGATGCGCCTCCTTCTTTTGCCAGTCTTTTTTTAATAATTCCAGTTCGTCAGTCATAACGTCACGGGTTCAATATGGTTCTTAATTTGTTCTTTATTCGGTTCATTTTTACTCTGGCGTTAACTTCTGTTATACCTAGGGTTTCTGAAATTTCCCGATAATCTTTATCTTCCAAATAGAGGAATACCAACGCTTTTTCTATGTCTCCCAATTGCTTTACAGCCTTGTACATTAATTGCAGTTGTTCCTCTTCTTTTGGATCATACTCATCGGCTGTTATTTTATAAATAACCGCGTCATAGTCTTGAGTTCGTATTCTTTTTTTTGATTTTCTGTAAAGCGTTATAGCCGTATTTAGAGCAACCCTGTACATCCAAGTACTGAATTTTGAGTCCCCTCGAAATTTTGGGTATGCTTTCCATAGCTGTATTGTTATTTCCTGGAACAGGTCTTTGTGGGAGTTCCTGTCATTGGTGTACAATGTACAGACCTTATGAACAATATTTTGATTGTTCTCAAGTTCCGTCACAAATTGATGCTCCAGTTTTTCGTTCACGCTTAGGTTGGTGGGTTGTTATCTGGTTAGTAGTTACTCTTTACAAATTGTTACATGTAAAGCATAAAAAAGGTTTTATATTCAAATTTTTCAACTCGAATTTAAAACCTATATTCAATGTCTTTACTTTCTGTAATCTAAGGCTGGCGCTCTGTCTCCCAAAAGAGGAATGTATTTAAAATCAACTCCTCTACGCTCCAAAAATTCTTTTTTGGCCTTGTCAATCAATTTGTTATCCTGATATAGGTTTATCGCCGTAAGTGCTAAAGTCTTGGCTGCTATCATCATACCTTTATTTCCTATAGATGTTCCTCCTGCTGCAACTGCTTGCCAACTATGTGCAGGTGTTCCTGGAACCCAAGTTGCTGCCCCCATACCAACTGTGGGTACCGTAAAACTTACATCGCCAACATCTGTAGAGCCAAAGGCTTTTGCTTCTGTTTTATAGGGTTGAACTTTTTTGGCCATTTCCTCATTCACGCCCTCATATCCCATGCTAATGGCTATTTTGTCCGCAAATTCTTTTTCCTTGGGAGTGTATTCCATTCCTCCAACTTTAGAAAGATTATCGTGCATTAATTTTTGCAAGGTAAGGTTGGGCAATAATTCATGGACACCTCCTATCATTTCAAAGTCCATAGTAGTTCCAGTACCTAATGCTGCACCTTCAGCCGCTTTGACCATACGATCAAAAACATCAATCACTACGTCCCTGGTATTGTGTCTTGCGTAGTAATAAACTTCCGCAAAATCAGGTACAACATTCGGAGCCTTACCACCATCAGTAATAACATAGTGTATCCTTGTTTTTTCAGGAACATGTTCTCTAAGCATATTCACCATGTTGTTCATTGCTTCAACACCATCCAAGGCAGAACGCCCCTTTTGAGGAGCTGCTGCGGCATGCGCCGATACCCCATAAAACCTGAATTTGGCTGATTTGTTTGCCAAAGCTGCACCTGCGCTAGCCCCATTGACTGAACTTGGGTGCCAATGCAAAGCAACATCAACGTCATTAAAAAGACCTTCACGAACCATATATACTTTTCCCGATCCACCCTCTTCGGCTGGTGTACCATAAAAACGAATTGTACCCTTTGTTTTGTTTGTTGCCATCCAATCCTTGACAGCAATGGCCGCGGCTGTTGATGCCGTACCAAAAAGATGGTGACCGCATGCATGACCCGCAGCCTTACCTGCCGATTTTTTCTCAGGAACTGCCTGTTGTGAAAGACCTGGCAATGCATCATATTCTCCCATAATTCCTATTATTGGTGCACCGCTACCATACTCAGCAATAAAAGCTGTTGGTATGCCTGCTACTCCTTTTTTAATGGTAAACCCAGCATCACTCAAGGTTTTCTGGAGCAAAGCTGAACTTTGTTCTTCTTGGTAGCCCATTTCCGCCAATCCGAATATGGTCTGTGCAATATCACCATAAGATTGGCTTTTAGCATCCAGTTGTTTTAGTACATTGTCCAGTTTTTTCTGGGCGGTTGAAACATTGGCGGCCATTAAGGCAACTACAAATAATAAAATTGATTTTCTTAGGGTCGATATCATTTTCATGGTTTTATTCTAGTTTGATAGTTTTCTTTTTTGAATTTTGGAATTCTTCATTCAGGTTCAATTGGATAATCTTATCATTATCCAATTTAGGGACTAAGATAAACTTCATCTCGGATATATTTATAAATGAAGAATAAAGTGTTCCACCTGTGCGCCCTTCATTATTGGTAAACGGTGATTGAACAGCTCTTGCGGCAGCCGTGCCCACTTTTTTCATATTGGCAGGTTCATTCATGGTTTCAATCATGTTAAGCTCCTTTTCTATTGCATCGAATCTTGGGCAAGGATAATTACCTTTTGATGGGTCAGATAATAGGTAATTGGTCATTACCAATCGGTTTTCTTTAATGTTGATCAGTTTTTCTTTTCCGTTCACCCATTCAATCACAACTGCATTTCCAGTACTGTCTCCAAACATTATATGTGCATCATTCAGCCCAACATTTCTTTTGCGAATCAGGATAATCGCTTCTTCAACCGTTTTACAATTGGCAAGTATATCATCCCCTAGGTTTCCTTTGGCCTTTTTAGCTCCTTTAATAGGTTCTTGTTCGGGGGTTACGGCACCATCAAAGAAAAGGCCATGTTCATTGACTCCGCCTTGGGCAAAATCATCCCAACCATACCAAAGTCTGGCATATTTGTTCTTTGTTTTTGGTGTCAATTGAATATACGCATCAACGTCGTACCAATAATCTTCATTATTGGCCACATATATTTTTCCAGTGTTTTTATCAATGTAATAGATTATAGAACAGGCATGGCCCAAACCAATCCCAAAAAAAAGAAAAAGTACTGGTAGAATTTTTTTGACCGACATCATATAGGCACCCATTGACAATAGTTTGTGCGAACTAAATATACTAAAATCACTAAAGTAAAACACTTATTTCCTTGGATGATATTTATTCATGACATCAGCTAAATGCGTACGGTCAACGTGCATATATACCTCCGTAGTGGTTATGCTTTCATGACCCAGCATTTGCTGTATGGCGCGCAAGTCCGCACCGTTTTGTAGCAAGTGTGTTGCAAAGGAATGTCTAAAGGTATGAGGACTAATACTCTTACCTAGGTCTATTTTAACGGCCAATTGTTTTATAATTGTAAAGATCATGGCGCGTGTAAGTTGTTTGCCGCGTCTATTCAGAAAAAGAATATCATCAAATCCTTTTTGAATTTTTTGGTGTACCCTTATTTCTTTCCTATAAATATTTATATACTTTTTGTTGAAATCGCTTATTGGAACAAAACGTTGCTTATTACCTTTGCCCGTAACTTTTATAAAGTCCTCCTCAAAAAACAGATCTGATATTTTTAGACCGATAAGCTCAGAAACCCGCAGGCCACAACCATACAAAGTTTCTAGCATAGCCCTATTTCGTTCACCTTCTGGTTTTGAAAGGTCAATAGCATCTATGAGTTGATTTATCTCATCCTCAGAAAGAGTATCAGGCAACTTTCTTCCAATTTTGGGAGATTCGAGTAAATCCATTGGATTGTCCTGACGATAATCCTCAAAATTCAGGTAATTGAAAAAACTCTTAAGACCGGATATTATTCTAGCCTGGGACCTTGGATTAATTGTTTTGGCAATTTCATAAATAAAGGCTTGAACAGTTTCCTTATCAATTTTAATAGGGCTAATGACCATATCATTTACGTCAAGAAAGCCTACAAGTTTCTCAACATCCCAAACGTAGTTTTTTATAGAATTGTCCGACAAACCCCTTTCAATACGCAAATAGTGCTGAAAGTCCTGAAGAGCTTGATTCCATTTCATAGTACAAATATTGGGCATTTATCTTCGAAATACATGCTTAAACCACATAATTGTTGCGTTGGCAACATATTCCTACATTTTCACAACGAAAAATCTTTGTATGTTGTATCTTAGAGTAAGTTTGAACTTTCATTAACTAAAATTAAAATTATGAAAAAAGTAGTATTAGTTGCAGCATTGGCATTATTTAGCTTTAGTGTTAGTGCACAGGAAGGCTTTTTTGGTAAGGTTGGATTATCAAACGTAACCGCTAAAGTTGATATTCTGGGAGCAAGTGTCTCTGATTCTGAAATGGGTTTCCTTGCAGGAGTAGGGTACAATTTTGTGGTCGACGATACATTTGAGGTAGAGCCATCGGTTCTTTTTAGTGTTGTCAGTGATTTAAACTCATTGTACATTCCAATTATGGCCAAGTACAAGGTTGCTGAAGAGTTCAGTATTCAAGCAGGTCCTCAGATAAACTATTTGTTGGAAGATATGACTCAGGGCGAATTCGGTTTGGATTTGGCTTTTGGTGTTGGATATAACTTTTCTGATCAATTTTTTGCTGATGCAAGATATGCACTCGAAGTTTCTAGAGATATAGAAGGGTTTAGCTTAAATTCATTACAAATAGGTGTTGGTTATAGATTCTAGAACCAACCAATAATTATAAATGGTATAGCGGAAGCACTTGTGTTTCCGCTTTTTTTTTGCCTATTTTTAGGTTTAGGCATTGTATTTGTTAAAGGTTTAAACAATCTATATATTTGATAAATTAAACTAGACACTATTATGAAAAAATTATTTTTACTCTCACTATTCTCTCTTTTTGTTTTTAACCTATCCCAAGCGCAAAGTTTACCAAAATTTGGTATTACTGGTGGGCTTCTTAATACTAATGTTGACTTTAAAACAGGGAATTCACTATTAAACCTTGTAGGGGTCAATAATTTCGCAAAAATAAATAGTACCGGTTATTACATTGGTGCTTTGGTCGATATAGAAGTTTTGGGCAATTTTCATGTACAACCTGAATTAACATATGGTAGTGCCAAGGATCTTTCGTTCATTTATTTACCGGTTATGGCCAAGTATTATATTGCTGATCAGTTTCATATTCAGGCAGGGCCACAACTTAATTTTTCCTCTAACTTGGATGATATAAAAAAAGCGATTCGTGATACCGAAGAGCTAATTGGCACGAATGGGAATGTTGATGATGTATTGAAAAGTGTAGGGGTTGATATTGGAGTAGGTGCAGGTTACGATGTGATGGATAACTTGACCATACAGGCCAGATACTCATTTGAGCTAACTGATAGATATTCAGGACCAGCAGGTGGTGTTTTGGATATTAAGGGATCTGCCTTCCAAGTAGGTTTGGCATACATGTTCTAAGAAGAATAAAGTTAGTATGATTAAAAAAAACGGCCCACATTGTGCCGTTTTTTATGTTTTGTCATAATGGTTAGCCTAAATTTTCGACCAGATTAATGTGATAGAAGTATAGAATGTGGCCTTGTACAACCTATTTGGGCCATTTTGCAACAAAAATGCACCACCTTTCATTGAAGATTTTAGTTTTGTGTAACAACTAAATAACCTAAACCAATGAAAAATACGCTGTTAGCTATTGTCTTTACTCTTGTAGGACTGGGTGTGCAAGCCCAAGAAGGATTTAAACTCGGATTCCATGGCGGACTCCCTCTCAATGATTTTAACGATGCAGTTACCCTTATGCTCGCTTTGGATGGTGGCTATATGTATGCTGTAAATGAGACAATTGATGTAGGTGTTGCCACTGGTTTTGTTCACGGTTTCGCCGAAAGCTTTAGCTCAGAAGCAATCGAGGCCGACTATCCCAACATGCAATTTGTGCCAATGGCGGCGTCAGTGCGTATCTGGACCTCCAATTCGTTCTCTTTTGGAGTAGATGGCGGTTATGCCATGGGCGTGAATGAAGGTAATGATGGTGGACTTTATTATAGACCGATTATTGGATATTTGATGGGACCTAGTACCGAAGTCAATTTTTCCTATTCCACCGTTGAATTGGATGGGGCCACTTGGAACTCTGTAAACCTTGGTGTATTGTATACCTTTAAATCAAAACGAAGTCGATAGTTTTCAAGAATTTTTTTAAGAATAAAAATACTTTAGGGAGGCTATTAAGCTTCCCTTTTTTTTGTGACTTACAATTCGCTATTTTTACTTTATGAAAATATTGATTATCAATGGGCCCAACTTGAATCTTTTGGGCAAAAGAGAACCCGAAGTTTATGGGAGTACCACATTTGAGGAATACTTCAAAGAATTACAAGGTAAATTCAAGGAAGTTGAATTAACCTATTACCAAACCAATATTGAAGGCGAGCTTATAGATAAAATCCAGGAAGTGGGCTTTTCACATGATGGTATTATTTTGAATGCAGGAGCTTATACGCATACCTCCATCGGGATAGGCGATGCTATTAGGGCCATTACCACACCTGTGATAGAGGTACATATTTCGAACACCTACAGTCGGGAAGATTTTAGGCATGTATCGCATATTTCGCCGGCTGCTAAAGGCGTTATACTTGGTTTTGGACTGCAGAGTTATGATTTGGCCATACGGAGTTTTGAGAATAAATAAAACAAAACGGCTACCCACTTTTTTGTACCAATATGGACGTATAAGATGTATTGATCATCTTTATAAACACGTTTTGCTCCATCTGAAAAAACCAAGCACCTTGAATCATTACCACTTTTCCAACCAAAGAAGTATCCGTTAGGCAATCCACAAAAAATTTGGCCAATCTGTTGAGTGCAATTCTTTTATTAAGGAAACTTTATTAATTTCTTGGGAGAAATAGTCTAAGTTAAGTGCGAAATTTAAAGAAGATTTTAATTTAAGTAGAATAAAGGCCAATTGGATATGAAAAAATTAAGCTCCACCTTATTACCACTTCTTTTCTTCTCGGTCTTTATTTCTGCTCAAGTAAATAGTCCTCTGGATATGGACGAAGAATCCCAAAATAATCTATTTACAAAAGACTGGAGCAGTTTGGACGACTTAATTACTGGTAAGCCTAAAATAGTTCTGAATGATAATCTTCTTGGCTTAAATCTTAGGCCAGACATCAATTTTAACGATCTGATGGTCAATGAAACGCGTTCAGATATTGAAACTAATGTAAAGGCCATTGAAATGCCCATTCACGAACCTTATGGGAATTATAAAATGCGTGTCATAAAAAATGACTCTACAAGTCGATTTTACCTGAAAATTTTTGCGGACAAATAAAACTGCAGCCAACAATATCTATAATTCATAACTCTCCCACTTCTTACCTGAAACATCCTAACGGATTAATCGCAGCGTAATCATAACCGAGCTGTTGGCAACAATTAAAACAGAATAATTATGAAATCAACAATGTTTTTTACAATAGGAATCATAATACTATTTTTTTCTTGCCAACAGAAAAAAGTAAAAGCTGCTAGAGCTAATGTTGTTAGTGAAATTAATTTTTACACTGCAGACAGCATTAAAATAGTTGGCGACTTGTATGAATTGGATAAAAAGGGGAGTACAATCCTATTGTTTCATCAAGGTGGTTCAAACGCAAGAGGAGAATATGATTCAATTATTCCAAAACTGATTGATAAGGATTTTAATGTTTTAGCTATCGACCAAAGAATGGGAGGACAAGTATATGGAAATTATAATAGAACACTTGCAAATATCCCAACCAACAATTTTGAAGATGGTTATAGTTATTGTGATGCATATAATAACATTGAAAGTGCCTTAGACTTTATAATTGAATCTGGTTTCACTGGAAATAAAATTCTTTGGGGAAGCAGTTATAGTGGTTCTCTTGTAATTCAGTTAGCAAGTAAAAGGCAGGATGATATTAATGGTGTATTAGCCTTTTCACCAACAGCTGGACGTTCAATGAAAGAATGTCCATCACATGAATATTTTGAGTCAATAAAGATTCCACTCTTGTTATTAAGACCTCCCAAGGAAATGGAAAATGAAAATTCAAAGATGCAATTTAATTTGGCAAACAAATTTAATCACCAAACATACGTAGCAAAATATGGTGTACATGGCTCATCTATACTTATAGAGGACAGAGTTGGGAATGATGTTGATGATACATGGGAAACTGTTCTGTCATTTATAAATAGTATTGAAAATGAATAAAACTGTTGCCAACACCGTGTAGAATTTATTGCTAATATTCACCTACTCGCGAAAATCCTCGCGGATTTCCTATTCGGTTTGTATTTACTAAATTAGTACATGACGCAGCGAAACCGTACACAAGACCGTTAGCACCAATCAATTCTAAATCAACAAAAATGAAGGTTACAGCTGAAAAAAATGAAAAAGTTGCCAATATGAGCTTTGCATCTATTTACCCTCTTTACTGGAATAGATTGGAAAAACATGGTAGAACAAAAGAAGAGTTCCATCAAGTAATAGAATGGTTTACTGGTTTTGACGAAAATAAATTACAATCGCTAATCGAAGAGAAAGTAACGTTTAGAACGTTTTTTGAGAAAGCAAAAATCCATCCGAATGCATACATTATTAAAGGGGTTGTTTGTGGTTATCGAATTGAAGAAATAGAGGATGAATTTGAATTGTATAAACAATGCAGACAAATGGAAAAGCTTATCGATGAATTGGCAAGAGGTCGTAAAATGGAGAAGATATTACGAGAAGAAAAAAAGTAGAAACAGGTGCTAACATAACCTAAACTGCATTAAAACAGGTTTAGCCAAAACGTTGGACGGCATTAGACAAATATGAACGAAGAAATAATCAAACCAACATACACGAAGAAACCTGATTTTCCGGAACAAGCCATACACAAGACCATTGTGAAACATAAGACCAACATGAAACCATACTCTTTATTCATATTGTTGTTTTTCCTGATTTCATGTAATCAGGAGAAGAAAGTCAAAACGCATGATGCTTCAAATTTCTATAGCTCGAATACAAATCGTGTGGCAGCAGAATGGGAACCTGCCAAAGGCGTTATGTTTGCCTGCCCTCCTATTATCCCAAAAGAACTCATTATCGAACTTGCCAAGGATACTCATATCTATCCCATTGTAGATGGAGAAAAAGAGAAGGCCATAGCCATGGAATGGTTTTCGAAATGGGAGATCGACAGTACGAGAATAACCTTCATAGACCTCAAAATGGACTCTGATATTCCTTATGTTCGTGATTGGGGTCCGGCAGCAGTATTTTTGAAGGATGGAGGATATAAGCTCGTGGATGCAGATTTTGTCAACTCTGACCCATTTACGGATAGAGCTTGTAACGATTCGCTGGAGCTACACATATCAAAAAAAACCGGGATGAACTATCACAGTAAGAATGCAGATAGCTCAATTGTGCCATTGGCTAATCAGCTTGGATCTGAGGTGTTTAAAGTACCCTTTACAAGTACTGGGGGCAATGTTCTGACCGATGGTATAGGCACTGCTTTCTCCACTTGTATATTGCTTACTGAGAATAGATTCAATGGCGTATCTGACGAGCAATTCTACTCTTTGAACGACTCACTATTAGGTTATAACAACTATCATGTGACCTCTAATTTCGAGAGTGATGGAATACAACATATTGATTGTTTCTTGAAGATTATTGATGAACAAACGCTGCTCGTTGCACAACCTCCATTAGACCATGAACTCCATGATGTCTACGAGAATATCGTGGACAACGAATTGTCAAAATTGAAGAACCCCTATGGGCATGCATATACCATCAAGAGAATCAGACTTGGAAGAGTAATAGAAGAATACCTTACTGCGTACACAAACTCTCTAATATTAAATAAAAATGTATATGTGCCCCTGTATGGAGTAGGCTCTGACTCTTTGGCCATTGAAACTTGGAAATCCGTAATGCCTGGTTATACCATAAAAGGCCTTCGTTTTGCTATTGATGAACAGCCTTACTTGGCGAGCAGTCTTTTTGAATCGTTTAAAGAAGATGGAGTGAATACAGGCTGGGGGCCAGATGATGCTTTGCATTGCAGAACCCGTGCTGTTTGGGATAGTGAGGCGGTCTTCATCTCTGTGAACCAAGTCGTTACAGAACTTGCTTTAACAGACGAAGCCATTGTTTATGCCACAATAAGAGACTATAGTGACCAGGGTATAGAAGATCAAGGGATAAAAATCCACTGGCGAATCAAAGGAAATCAATTATGGAATACAGACACTATGTTCAGTAATAACTCAAAACACCATTGGTATTCTATGATTCCAGCGCAAGAAAAAAACACCGCAATTGAGTATTATGTGGAGATAACTTCAAAAGATGGAAAGTCAATTACCAGGCCGATGACCGCCCCAAAAGGATCTTACGAATTCAAATACGTTTCACAGTAACACCAATTAATCCAATGTGATTTATCAGAAAAGATGAAAAACACTAACTTTAAAATGGCGCGATTCTTAAACGGACTATTTTCATTGAAAATGCCCACAACGGAATCATAGCCGAGACTGATGATCTCATATGCTCCTTCGAAGTTACCTGCAAGACTGAAAAAGAAACATGGTATAAAATACAGGATTAAAAATGCAAATTATGTCAATAAGAATTTAAGTAATGAATAAATCAAAAATAATCTTCATTTCATCAATTGCGTTTTTGTTAATAATGCTCGGATGTAACCATGCGAAAAATCAGGTAGAAAGCCCACCTCCGAACATACTTTTCTGTATTGCCGATGATGCTACGTTTAAACATATGAGTGCTTATGGTAGCTCTTGGGTAAAAACTCCAGCGTTCGACAGAGTTGCTGAGCAAGGTTTACTGTTTACCAACGCATATACCCCTAATGCAAAGTGTGCGCCCTCACGATCATGTATCGTGACAGGTCGCAATTCTTGGCAATTGGAAGAGGCTGGCAATCATTGGAGTTATTTTCCTACTAAGTTTAAAACATATGCTGAAACGCTAAATGAAAATGGCTATCATGTTGGCTTAACAGCTAAGGGATTGGCTCCAACGGTGGCATTAACTGAAAATGGGAAAAAAAGACCAGTTTTGGGTAAGGAATTTAACGAAAGGAAAACTACGCCTCCCACAAATGCAATGTCGAATATAGACTATGCAGCCAATTTTGTCGATTTTTTAAATGAGAAAAAAGAGGATGAACCATTTTGTTTTTGGTATGGAGGGTTTGAACCTCATCGTGCATATGAATATGGTAGTGGTATAAATAAAGGCAATAAGAAACTCAAAGATGTAGATGGCATACCAGATTTTTGGCCTGAAAAAGAAACGGTAAAAACAGATATGCTTGATTACGCATACGAAATAGAATACTTCGATTCGCACTTAGGGCGAATGTTAAGAACTCTTGAAGAAAGGGAAATGTTAGACAATACAATTGTTATCGTAACATCAGATAACGGCATGCCTTTTCCACGAGTTAAAGGTCAATCTTATGAGTATTCGAACCATTTGCCTCTTGCAATCATGTGGAAAGACGGCGTAAAACAACCAGGTCGCGCTATTAATGATTTTGTAAGTTTTATAGATTTTGCACCAACATTTCTTGAATTGGCAGGTATTGAACAATTTGAATCACAAATGCAACCTATTGAGGGCAGAAGTTTAACTGATATTTTGTATTCTGAAAATGGAAAAAATATTTTGACCAATAGAGATTACGTTTTAATTGGTAAAGAGCGCCATGATGTTGGACGACCAAATGATTGGGGATATCCAATTAGAGGTATTCGCAAAGGAGATTATTTGCTGGTTCTAAATTTTGAATCTGACCGATGGCCTGCAGGAAATCCGGAAACAGGGTATTTAAACACCGATGGAGGTGCAACTAAAACGCAAATATTGAATGACCGAAGGAAAATGGGTACAGATAAGTATTGGGACCTCTGTTTTGGGAAGCGTCCTGATAAAGAGTTATATGATGTAGTTGATGATCCTTATTGCATAAATAATCTGATTGACCAACCCGATTTGGCAGAAACTGCAGGTAACTTAGAAACACAATTAATTAAAGCGTTAAAAAAACAAAAGGACCCACGTATGTTTGGAAATGGAAGAGTTTTCGATGAGTATATGTACGCTAATAAAACTGACCGTGAATTTTACGAGCGCCAGATGAATGGCGAAAATCCAAAAGCTGGTTGGGTTAACAAAACCGATTTTGAACCGAAAGAGATTATAAAAGAGCTGGATTGAAAATGGAATGATAAAAAAAGAAAGACAATAGGTGCCAATGTATAAAAAATGGCCCTGATAGTGCATAGTTTAAGTGTTTGTAGCCCGAATCAACCCTCGTGATACTCGATTGGAAAGTACTACTCAATTAGCTTCTATTCTTAACTAACCGTTCTCAGCAAGCTATCGGAACTCTATAAGTTAGTCCTGTTATCCAAAAATCGAAATTAATTATATTTAGCAATGAATAAGATTTTTTGAATACGTTAGGCATAGACGAAAATTTAAACATTTAAATATCAAAGAAATATAATAATGAAAGAACACCTACAAAGTAGAAGAGCATTCTTTAAGCAAAGTAGTTTAGGAGCATTGGGATTAACAATCCTTCCGTGGTCGCTAAAAGGTGTAGCTCCGAGCGACACCTTACGTGTGGCCCATATAGGTGTTGGAGGAATGGGCAATAGTCACATTAAATGGTTTGCCAATTTACCGGAGGTAAAGATTGTTGCACTATGTGACGTTGATCAAACACATCTGTCATCAAGTATCAGTAATCTGGCGAAGATACAACCGGATTTGAAAGTTGATACCTACGAGGACTTTCGACACATTTTGGACCGACAGGACATTGATGCCATTACATGTGCCACTCCCGATCATTGGCACGCAACCATTGGCACCTTGGCTTTTCAGGCTGGAAAAGATGTTTATGGTGAAAAGCCATTATCTTATGATGTTCGTGAAGGGCAAAAGATGTTGGCTGCCCAGCAAAAGTATAATCGCATATTTCAATTAGGTACGCAAATCCATGCGGGTGATAATTACCATAGAGTTGCAGAGATTATTCAATCAGGCGTACTTGGTGATATTCATACCGTACGATTATGGAAGACAGGTGGTTCTCCTGAATTAAAAATGACAAAGGGACAACCTGTACCAAGTACTTTGAACTGGGATATGTGGCAAGGGCCTGCGCCGGAAAGAGAGTACTTCCCAGAAAGATGTCATTTCACTTACAGATATTTCTTGGACTATTCAGGTGGGACGTTTGCAGATTTCTGGTGTCATATAGCTGATGTTGTATACATGTCGTTACGACCGAAGGGATTGAGATCCATAAGTGCTCGAGGAGAAAAAGCCAAAGGTCTATCTAACACTCCTGGATGGATAGATATTGATTACGAATTTGATGATCTCAACATTCACTGGACTACTGAACCACCTAATGTACCTGGGGCAAAAGATAGGAGTATTGGCGCCTATTTTGAAGGAGAAAAAGGAACATTGATATGTGACTATGGCACGCGGGAAATTACAATTAATGGAGAAACGGTGAGGGATCTTCCCGAAGTGCCTATTTCAATTCCGCGTTCTCCCGGACATCAACAGAACTTTGTTGATGCTGTTAAATCCCGATTGCAACCAGAGTCCAATTTACAATATGCGCGTGAGATGACACTCCCCATGCATCTTGGACTTATTTCCTGGAGGCTAGGGGAAACATTAAAATGGAATCCTAAAACGGAAAAATTCATTGGTAATAAAAAAGCAAATAGTTTACTCGGTCGCAAGGCGAGAAAAGCTTGGAAGTTGATATAATGAAATTGACAACCTTTTTTTAGCATCAGGTACGTCACAAATCAAAACAGATGAGAAAAAGCCACACTATTCTATTAAATTCTGCCTTAGTTGTCTGCTTTTCCCTATTTTTTTCTTGTACATCATCGGTGAAGAAAGAAAAAGAAGTTGTTGAAAAAAAGTCATTCGAGATATCAAACGAACAATTAGACAATTTAGGTATCACCAATAGAGATTCATTGAGTTCCGCGTCCAAAAGAGCATTAAAATGGCCTAATATTGGCAATGAATGGTTTATTGAATTTAGCGCACTTAAGCCACTCAAAGGCGATTTAGCTTATGAAGAAGGAGTAGTTCGTAGAGATCCAAGCGCCTTAATCTTTGAAAACGGAAAATATTACGTATGGTATAGCAAGAGCTTAGGTGAATCGCAAGGTTTTGGTGGTGACATTGAAAATGATAAAGTATTTCCCTGGGATCGATGTGACATTTGGTATGCAACATCAGTAGACGGTTGGACTTGGAAAGAAGAAGGGCCAGCTATTGTTCGAGGAGTAAATGGTGAATTCGATGACCGGTCGGTCTTTACGGTAGAGATAATGAAATATGAGAATATGTATTATTTGTGTTATCAGACCGTTCAATCTCCCTATACTGTTAGAGTTAAAAACCAAGTAGGATTGGCTTGGTCCGATTCTCCAGATGGTCCCTGGACGAAAAGTAAGCAGCCTATATTAAGTCCAGCCGACAATGGTATTTGGAAGGGTCTTGATCAAAACCGATTTTCGGTTGAAAAAAAAGGGGATTTTGATAGTCATAAGGTTCATGATCCTTGTATTATTCCTTACAATGGAAAATTTTATCTGTATTATAAGGGTGAACAGATGGGTGAAGAGATCACTTTTGGAGGTAGACAAATTAGGCATGGATTGGCAATAGCGGAAAACCCCCAAGGCCCATATATAAAATCGCCTTATAATCCAATTAGTAATAGTGGCCATGAAATTTGCGTGTGGGAATACAAAGATGGAATAGCATCATTAATTACTACTGATGGTCCTGAGAAAAACACCATACAATGGGCCAATGACGGTATCAATTTTGAAATTATGGCAGTTATCAAAGGGGCACCACATGCTATTGGATTAAATCGAAACGTAGATAATGGTAAAAATCCAACAGAAGTTTTACGTTGGGGGCTTTCTCACGTTTACAATAATTCCGATTATCAGAGTATTATGCGTTTCTCATCACAGCTTAAAACTGTTCATACAGCAAAAGGTGAAAAAGCTAAATAGTCCTGATTTCTGTATAGAAAAGATTGGGTCCCAATTTATTAATTTTATAAAATAAACAAGTGTAAACAATTATGTCGCCCACATGACTACACCTCGTTTACGCGAGACCGTTGTAAAATATTATGAACAAAGCAATTTCAATAATATCGATACTAATTGGATTTATTTCATTTGGACAGGAAATACAACTTGACCGAATTGATGAAATGGTAAAATCAATTGAATTGGATTCAACTCAGACTCTAACGGAATTCGACTGGAATGTATTGACTGGTATTACTACTGGGAGTAAAGGAATTCGGAGAATATGGACTAACGGAAAACATACTACTAAAATAGTTGAAGAAATTAAATTTCTTGACTACACAACGTGGACTACCATGTATTTGGAGAATGGAGTACCAATTAAAATTATAGAAAAAGAGGGGGGCTTTGAAAATTCCAAAAATGGACTTGATTACTCAAAACATATAGAAGTATTCTCGGCTGTGGTTTATGTTTTCGATTGGGAGAATGATAAAAGCAAAATCATTCGGAACGGAACGCGAGTCTTTACTGAAGTTAGTTGTTCTACTTTTGATTACGAAACTCTTCTTGAAAATATTCAAACGGAATAAAAACATTTTACAACAACACCAATAATCCATATCGGGTGGGTTTCCTAACAGAAATCCTTAACTTTATTTAATGGCTTGGACCTGGACGGTAAGGTCCTGCGGATATTTTCCGCAACAGATCAGAGCCGTTTACTGTAATTCAAACGCAGAAATGAAAATTAAGACCTTAAAAGGAATAGAAACAAAAGAAATTCTTAATACTTTCAATGAATCCTTTTCAGACTATTTTATTCCGTTTAGGTTAACAGAAGAACAACTGGATTCGAAAATGTTAGCCGATAAAGTAAAACTGAATCTATCAGTTGGAGTTTTCGAGAACGGAAATCTAATCGCTTTTATTCTGCATGGATTCGATGAAATCAATAGTGAAAAAATAGTATACAGCGGGGGAACGGGAGTTATTCCAAGAAAAAGAGGTTTAGGATTAACGAAACAGATGTATGGTTTCATTTTGCCTATTTTAAAAGAAAAAGGAATTGACAAATTATTCCTCGAAGTCATTTCTGAAAATATTCAAGCGATTAAATCGTATAAAAAATCTGAATATAAAATTGAAAGAGAATTATTGTGCTATAAAGGACAAATATCTATATCAAATACCAACAACAATATAAAAATTAAGAGATTACATAACTACAACTGGGATTTAATGGAATCGTTCTGGGATATCACCCCAACTTGGCAAAACTCTAAAAATGTTATAAATGGATTAAGGGATAGCATTGTATCAATAGGAGCATTTATTCAAAATCAGTTAACCGGTTATATTGTTTTCAACCCAAATAACAAAAGAATACTGCAAATAGCTGTCGATAAAAAATTTAGAAAAACCGGTATCGCCTCGACTTTAGTATCACAATTAGTAAAGAAATATGGCGATACACTCTCAATTATCAATGTAGATAAAAGCTCAAAACCTATAAATACTTTTTTAGAAGAAATAGGATTTGAAAAAAATCTGGAACAGTTGGAAATGAAACTGCAGCTGAATTATAGCTCGTGACTTTTGGTTATCTTAGTTTGTTGCTATGAGACCATGTACAATCACGTGAGTTATAATTTTCAGAAAGTGGATACTAATATTCGGGCAAAAGCTTTTTTCCACAACTATATCTTAGTTGAACAGTTAGCCTTCATTACAACCAACTAATAGAAAATATGAAATTCTTTAGAAAAATTAGACAAAAACTACTTACAGAAAGCAAATTCAGCAAGTATATGATTTATGCAGTTGGAGAAATAATACTGGTGGTCATTGGTATTTTGATAGCTCTGGCCATTAACAACCATAATGAAGAGAATAATAACATTGAACAAGAACAAGTGATTCTTAAACAACTTAAAACAGACTACAAAGCGAACTTACTTCAATTGGAGAATAAAATTGAAATGAGACGTAAACTAATCTCGGAAAGTCTCACTGTTTTGGATTTTACTTCAAAAAACATATCCATTAGTCAAGATTCTCTTTCAATGATATTTGCAACTTTTTTTATGGATCCAACCTTTGACCCTATTGAAAATGATTTGATGAATTTAGAAAATATCAAATTGATAAGAAACGATAGTCTAAAACAGCTACTTTCTCATTGGACCTCTGATTTTAATGCCTATAGTGAGTCTGAACAAATCCAACATGACCACTATATTTATGAAATTATACCTTTCATGAAAGAAGTTGGGATAATGCGTAATGCGAACCATGTATTTTGGAAAGAGAAGGAGCTTAGAATGGGGTTTTTGGACAAGGGAAAGAGTGACAAAATATTGACTATGGGAAAAAGTCCTAAAGAAATAGATGTTCAATCCATTTTAAAAGACCCACGTCTCGAAGGCCTGGCAACATTCATTTTTACATTTTCTCAAGTCTGTAATATAGAAGGACAGACACTTAAAGAGAAAATGCAAAAGACAATAGAAATGTTAGAGAACGAAATGGAATAAAAAATAACGAACGGCTGACATCCCCAGATAGTTCATTACGATGAAATTTTCTAAATTGAAATCTCCAACAAAAAGCTATCCTTAAATATGACTAGATTGTTCTAGCAACGAATCATTACAACAAACCTTAGCACAACCATTGAGCATAATTAAAACAAGACCTAATGAACAAAATTGAAACAAGACCTAATGAACAAAATTGAAAACAGATTATCAGAGTTGGGGATTCAACTTCCAGAAGTGCCAAAACCTGTCGCGAATTATATACCTGCAAAACGAACGGGAAACCTAATTTATGTAGCAGGACAAATTCCTGTTGAAAATGGAATCATAAAAAAAGGAAGACTTGGAAAAGATTTAAGTCTAGAAGAAAGTAAATATGCAACTAAACTTTGTGCAATTGGTTGTTTAGCCGCAATTAAGACTATTTGCCCATTAGACAGTGTAACCAGTATTGTCGCCATGCACGGATTAGTTAATTCTACTTCAGAAAACACAGAACAAGCCGATGCTATGAATGGTGCTTCTGATTTTGTTGTTGAAGTATTTGGAGAAATCGGAAAACATACTCGAACGGCAGTTGGAGTAAGTGTACCACACAATATTGCTGCTTCCGTTTATATGGTAGCTGAAGTTGAGGAATAAAAACAATGCTTTAGAGGTGTGCGATGGATTGCTTAAATGGCAATCAGTACAATTCCCTAAATTGGTTCCACACGAAAAAGTGATGAGGGTATAAAAACGCTAGCTAGAAAACGAAAAGAATGAAAAGAGAAGACATGTTCATTAATAGCTACTGAAGAATAGGGCTGCAAACTAGATAAAAGTTCTATGAGGACGACGTATAAAATGTGGAAAGATGGATTTATTCAATAACGAACCTATATCTAACATTCTACCAAAAGACGGGGAAGTAAATTACTATGGTCCGGTTTTGAACGTGGAAAAGGCGCAACATTATTTTGAAAATTTGCTAAGTACCATTCAATGGGAAAATGACAAAGCCATTATTTTCGGAAAATTGATTATTACCAAGCGAAAAGTAGCTTGGTACGGCGACAAGCCATTTAATTATACATATTCTAAAACAACAAAATCGGCTGTACCGTGGACCAAAGAACTGTTGGAATTAAAAGAAATAATAGAAAATAAAACTGGAGAAATTTTTAACTCCTGCCTCTTAAACTTATATCATAGCGGGGAAGAAGGCATGGCATGGCATAGTGATGGTGAAAAGGATTTAAAGAAGAATGGCGCAATTGGTTCATTAAGCTTTGGAGCTGAACGCAAGTTTTCATTTAAGCATAAAACCACAAAACAAACTGTTTCGATTATCTTGGAAAAAGGTAGTTTGTTGGTAATGAAGGGTGCCACCCAAACAAATTGGCTACACCGATTACCACCGACCAAAAAAACCAAAAAACCAAGAATTAATTTGACCTTTAGAACAATAGATTCTTGAGTCTTCACTTTAAGTAAAATGGTTTAGGTTAAACTGAAACTCTTATTTCTTAAACTTCGTTGTTTATTCTAATATCTCTACCGGAGTTAAAAGCTATCTCACGCTTTCTTTAAGCTTGTTCAATCCAAAATTCAATACCTTAATAAAAGCAGCTTTATCCCGAATATCGCAACTATAGCTTATTTTGTCTTTGTACAATAGCGAATTGTTCTTTGTGTTAAATACATAGAAGTTTAGGCTATTGTTGAATTGATTCTTAGAGCTGTAAGTTCTGATTTCGATGAACAATTGTTTTTCTCGATTCGAGGGTATAATGAGTTCACCAATGCTTTTTTCAAGTTTAACAATATGCGGTTTTTTAGGAAACATCTGGTGCATTCCTGGGCGTTTGGATGTAGATTGTTCACTTTGTGGTAAAAGCGAATAAATATTTGAAGTATTAGTCATTACATAGGAGTAATTTCTAACTTTTAATAGTGAATCAGGGAGTATTTCTACATTTGATAACCACTCTTTGACTATTGTTCTAGCAATTTTTGCATTGGTGTGTCTTATTATCTCTCTTTCCAATGAATCTGATCTAACACTTATTATGTTGTACGCATGTGAAAATGAAAGGTCTTTCAAATTCACCAATTCGTTCAATATTGCTTCAGAACTTTCAACATTGGGATTTTCCTGGCAATATTTTAAAGGAGGTAGTTTTGAGAATATTGTTTCTTTTGGTAAAGAACTACATGAGCAAATAAGTATGACAGTAAGAAAGAAAACTAAAAACCCTTTCATTCTGCCTATTTTTTCAAATACTTCTTATCAATATAAAAAGTGCCAAAAGGTAGGAGGGAAGCAACAAATAGAATAATAAATCTTTTAATACCCCATTTGCGTTCAATAGTCAATACAATGGCCAATACCAGGTATAGAACGAATAAAAAACCATGGGCATAACCAATATATTTGTTGGGTTCGCCAAGGCCAGCCAAATATTTTAAAGGCATACTTATAGCAAAAAGCGCCAAGTATGAAATACCTTCAAGAATTGCCGTAAATCTGAATGTTTTGAGCATAGGTCTTCTTTCTAAGGAAAAAGTATTAGAAATATAATGGGAAATAAGAGTCCGGCCAAAGCAAGTTTCCAACCTCTTTTCATAAAGCTGTTCTTTCCTTTGGTGATGAGCATTCCCGTGATTGCAATTATCAACATGGCAATTCCGAAAATATCGGAATACCAGATCCAGAATTTATTTGTGGTTTTATGCAAATACATTGTGTGTCCTAAAAAAGGGACTTTTCGCTTGTATTCTATTAAACCTTTCCCGGTAGTAATATCTGCATCGAGGATTACATTGTCTTTATAGTATATTCTCAAATCGTTATCTCGAATACGATGACTGTCATAGGATTCGGCCAATTCCCAGTTCTCAGATAACTTCGTTATATATTCCTTTGAATCCAATTGAGTCACGTCAGCGGGAATATCAAACTCCACTTCTTTGGTCTCATAGCTATAATCCATCGGATACCAATCCTGCCTGTGGTTTAAAACTATTCCTGAAAAGGAGAATGCCAAAATAAGCCCTAAATAAAAGTAAGCAATATCTCTATGGAGATTCCTGTTGGTAAGCTTCATAGATTATAGGTGGATTACTTCATCATACGCATCTGCAACAGCCTCCATAACAGCTTCACTCATGGTAGGGTGCGGGTGTACGGCTTTTAGCACTTCGTGTCCAGTAGTTTCCAGTTTGCGTGCTACTACAGCTTCTGCGATCATATCGGTTACACCAGCTCCAATCATATGGCAACCTAACCATTCGCCATATTTTGCATCGAAGATCACTTTGACGAATCCGTCAGAAGTACCTGATGCTTGGGCTTTTCCGCTAGCGGAAAAAGGAAATTTGCCAACTTTTATATCGTGTCCGGCATCTTTTGCTTGTTGCTCTGTGAGTCCCACAGAGGCAATTTCAGGGGTACAGTATGTACAACCTGGTATGTTACCATAATCCAATGCCTCAACATGCATTCCTGCTATTTTCTCAACACAAAGAATACCTTCAGCAGAAGCAACATGTGCTAAAGCCTGACCCGGTGTTACATCACCAATGGCGTAGTACCCCGGTATATTGGTTTGGTAATAATCATTGACCAAAATCTTATCTCTATCCGTGGCAATACCAACAGCTTCTAATCCTATGTTTTCAATATTGGTTTTGATGCCAACCGCAGAAAGTACAATATCAGCTTCCAAAATTTCTTCTCCTTTCGCTGTTTTTACTGTAGCTTTTACACCGTCACCAGAAGTATCTACTGATGTAACCTCAGCTGAGGTTTTTATTTTGATTCCGTTCTTTTTAAAGCTACGCTCCAATTGTTTTGAAACATCAATATCCTCTACAGGAACAATATTTGGTAAATATTCAACCACGGTAACTTCTGTACCCATGGCATTGTAGAAATAAGCGAATTCTATTCCTATCGCACCACTACCAACAACAATCATCTTTTTTGGCTGATGGTCCAACGTCATTGCCTCACGGTAACCGATTATTTTTTTACCATCTTGAGGTAAACTTGGCAATTCTCGACTTCTAGCCCCAGTTGCGATGATAATATGATTTGCGCTGTATTCGGTCTCTTTTCCTTCGGCATCTTTAACGGAAAGTTTTTTGCCAGATTTTAGGGTGCCAAAGCCATTAATGACTTCGATTTTATTCTTTTTCATTAGAAACTGAACGCCCTTACTCATTCCTTCCGCCACACCTCGACTTCTTTTGACAACAGCATCAAAATCTTTGTCAACACCATCGGCTTTGAGTCCGTAATCACCAGCATGTTGTAGATATTCAAAAACTTGAGCAGATTTTAATAAGGCTTTGGTAGGTATACATCCCCAATTTAGACAAACGCCACCAAGATTTTCTTTTTCAACGATTGCAGTTTTCAATCCCAGTTGAGACGCACGTATTGCAGTAACATATCCGCCTGGTCCACTTCCCAAAACAATAACATCAAAATTGCTCATATCTATATTCTTTGTTTTCAAATTTGAGGTGCAAAAATACAAAACCAAATGGTAGTATTTCAAATTACAATTCAAAATAACAAATTGTGAAGACTATGGGAAATTGGTAATAAAATTAACCGAAGGCGATAGTTATTTATTGAATTTTGAAGCATTGAACGCTTCTGATTCTCCTTTAGGTATAGACAATGAAATCCAATTTTCGCCTTTTATCATTTTACCCAAAAGAACGAGTTGTCCAACATGACTGGCATAGTGGGCCAATTGCCTGTTGGTGGCTTCTGGAATGGTATGGGCTTCATTTCTAATTTTGATTTTGGTATCAAAATTATCATCGTTCAAGGTGTCAAGAGCGTCGAACAAACACTGCCAGCCCTTTTCCCAAGCCTTAATCATTTCAATTTTGGTGGTAAAAGGGATCTCAAATTCAGTATCTCTGTGTCTCCAAGGTTTTTCACCATCTTCGGTTAGGAAATTGGTCCATCTACTGAGCATATTTCCAGAAATATGTTTTACAATCTGCGAAATGCTATTATCGGTATGTGATGAGGTCCAGAGGATTTCATCATTACCCAGTTGCGCAAAGGTTTTATCGCCCATGGTTTTATAACGACGAAATTCGAAAATCGCACTGTCTAAGTAGTTTCTGGCAAAATCCATATGAATCTTTGGTGTTTTATTTATTGCTTTCCTGAAGGTATAAATTTTAACGAGGCTCCATTAACACAATGCCTAAGCCCAGTCGTTTTGGAAGGTCCATCATTGAACACATGGCCTAAATGACCGCCGCAGGTTGCACAATGCTCTTCGGTTCTTTCATAACCAATGTCATAGTCAACATCATAAGCTACATTTCCTTCAATTTCCCTATCAAAACTTGGCCATCCAGAGCCTGAATCATATTTGTGTTCACTTTTGAAAAGTTCTGTATTACATGCCGCACATACATAAACCCCGGTTTTTTTATTATCCAGAACTGAGCTTGTCCAAGCTCTTTCCGTACCAGCTTTTCTTAATACATAGTATTGTAAATCCGTTAGTTCTTGTTTCCATTCTGAATCACTTTTGGAAACTTTGTACGTCGTTTCATCTTTCTTAGTGCTTGTTTTTTCCTGTGCATTCCCTTTACAACCAACCAATAATACACAACACACTAGTATTATATTCTTTATCATTTGTTTCTTTTTGAATTTTAGACGTGACAGAAACACGTTCCTTTCAAATATAAAACTCTAAAAACAAAAACCCCGCTCTATTAAAGCAGGGTTTTATTATTATCATTATTCTAACTAGTTTAACTTCACTTTTTGCACATCAGTCTCTTGAACTCCTAAAGTGTTCATAACCGCTTTTACATTGGATCTGTCCAATCTACTACCTGCGGCCAATTCTGCCGGTAAAATGGCTATCCTGAATATTTGCCCATCGGTGTCGCCTGAGGGTAAAGTAGCCAAATCAAAATTTGCTTCCATAAAAATGTTCACATCAAAAAAAGTGAAATCATAATTGTATTGTAATATTCCCTGGTCCAATAATCGGGTTTGAGGCAATAACCTCCATATGTCAACAGCCTCGCCATTAGCGTCCTCTGTTTGGTCCCATAAAATGTAAACTAAAACCACATCACTCTCAAAAACTTCAACTGTCTGAGGGAATTCGTAAAAGATACTATAATCGTCGGCAACAAAATCGCCTTCAATATCTATAACGTTTCCTAATATATTGACCCCATCTTGCCCATCTAGGCCATCTCTTCCGTCTAATCCATCTAATCCATCAAATCCTGCGGGCCCTTCACATGCCATAATAAACAACGATAAAAGTGCTCCGAGTACTATACTTATTTTTCTCATAATTGTGGTTTTAATTGTTCGTTTGTTCTGTATTTGAAGTTTCATTCAAAAAGCGTTCCACTTTTAGTCAAGAACAGATTTTTATTCACCGAAAACCTTTGCGAGCCAAAGTAAACACTTAATTATCATGCTCTTTATACAAAGTTGTTTAGTTTTGCCCAAAATACCATCCAATTATGTCGAAAGTTATTGTTCATTCTCTTTTTTCTGAGTTCGATATCGATTTATTTAAATCGGGAAAGCATTTTAAATTATATGAAAAACTTGGCTCACACCCTATCGAAGTAGATGGAAAAAAAGGTACATACTTCGCTGTTTGGGCGCCTACGGCAAAATCTGTTTCCGTGGTAGGTGATTTTAATGGATGGCAAGAAAATGAACATCAACTCAATGTTCGTTGGGATGAAAGTGGTATATGGGAAGGGTTTATCCCAGAGATTGGCCATGGTACACTATATAAGTATTCAATACACTCCAATAATTTTGGTATTGCAACCGAAAAGGCAGACCCATTTGCCAAATTTTGTGAACATCCCCCAAAAACAGCTTCAGTGGTTTGGGAGGCCGATTATAAATGGAAAGACAAAAAATGGATGGATACAAGGGAAGATAAAAATGCCTTGGATAAACCCTATTCCGTTTACGAAGTTCATTTAGGCTCCTGGAAACGAAATGAAAATGGCGATTTCCTATCTTATAAAGAGTTATCTCAAGATTTGGTGAAATATGTTAAGGATATGGGCTTTACGCATGTAGAATTCATGCCGATCATGGAATACCCTTATGATCCTTCTTGGGGTTATCAGCTAACAGGATATTTTGCCCCAACATCGCGCTTTGGGGATCCTGAGGAATTTAAGTTATTGGTAGACAAATTGCACCAGAATGGCATTGGGGTTATCCTTGATTGGGTGCCTTCACACTTTCCGGAAGATGCACACGGTTTAGGGTTTTTTGATGGGTCACATTTGTATGAACATCCCGATAGGAGAAAGGGATATCACCCAGATTGGAAAAGCTTGATTTTTAATTATGGACGAAATGAGGTTCGTGCATTTTTGATTAGTAATGCCCTTTTTTGGTTGGATCAGTATCATGTTGATGGTTTAAGGGTAGATGCAGTGGCATCGATGCTTTATTTGGATTACTCAAGAGAGGAAGGGGAGTGGGAACCCAATATGTATGGTAATAATGAAAACCTAGAGGCAATTTCATTTATAAGGGAATTGAATGAAACGGTATACGGAAGTTTTCCAGGTGTTCAGACCATTGCTGAAGAATCTACTTCATTTTCAATGGTGTCAAAACCGGTGAATATGGGTGGACTAGGTTTTGGGATGAAATGGATGATGGGATGGATGCACGATACTCTAGAGTATTTTAAGAAAGAACCCATCTATAGAAAACATCATCAGAACGATCTTACATTTAGCATGACCTACGCCTTTACAGAAAACTTTATGCTTCCGTTTTCACATGACGAGGTGGTTTATGGTAAAAAATCTCTTCTATATAGAATGCCTGGGGACGAGTGGCAGCAATTTGCGAATTTACGATTGCTGTACGGTTATATGTTCACGCACCCTGGTACAAACCTGATTTTTATGGGGGGCGAGTTTGGACAGAGTTCTGAATGGAATTATAACCAAAGTCTGGATTGGCATTTGACCCAGTATGATTTTCATTCCGGTATTCAAAAACTGATCAAAGACCTGAATAAGATTTATAAGACAAATCCTGCTCTTTATGAGAAGCAGTTCAGTCAAGAAGGATTTCAATGGATAGATTACGGAGATGGTGAAAATTCTGTATTAACATACCTAAGAAAAGGTCATCAAGAGGAAAACAATATAATAGTAGCCGCGAATTTTACTCCTGTGCCACGTAAAAACTATAGAATTGGAGTACCGAAAACTGGTGCATTAAAGGAAATATTCAACAGCGACGCCAAAAAGTATGGAGGCTCTGGGGCAAAGAATTCTGCCGTTAAAACAGAAAAAAAATCGTGTCATGGGTTTGATGATTCTATTGAGATTACCATTCCGCCCTTAGGAATTGTTATTTTTCAATAGCACTAATCAATTATATCGCAATAGTTGACAATTGGTCCCAATTCGTTTCACAATTACACCCTAAAGTGCGTATTTTGTTGCGCTTTAAACTTTAACCAAATATGATTACCAATACAGAATTAGAATATAAAGGGAATCTCTACCCCAACCAAATAGTAGACTTTAAGCAAGATGTAGATAAGTTCTACTTTACCACCAAAAATGGGGTCATTTTACAAATTACCGTGCTAAGAAACAGTGCGTTAAGGTTTAGGTATGCCACAGAGGGTGTCTTTCAACCAGATTTCTCATATGCCATAAGTGAAAATGCCAGTAGGGGATATAATCATTTAGAGGTTAGTGAAACGGAGACCGAGTATTTGATTGAAACCTCTAAAATCAAAGTTTTGGTGGATAAAAAATCGCTTCGTATTCAAATATCCGATATGGAGGGTAATATTATTAATGAAGATGAAATTGGTTTTCATTGGGAAGAAAACTACGAGTACGGTGGTAATACCGTAAAAATGAGTAAAATCACTCAAAATTCAGAGAGTTTCTACGGCATGGGTGATAAGGCAACACACTCGAATTTAAAAGGGAAAAGAGTCAATAATTGGTGTACAGACCAGTATGCATATGGTAAGGACCAGGATCCTTTGTATAAGGCCATTCCTTTTTATTGTGGTCTTCATAAAAACACTGCTTACGGTATTTTCTTTGACAATACTTTTAGAACACATTTTGATTTTGCCCATGAACGTAGAAATGTAACCAGTTTTTGGGCCGGTGGTGGCGAAATGAACTATTATTTCTTTTATGGCCCGGAAATGTCCAAGGTGATAAAGGCGTATACAAATTTAACGGGTACTCCAGAACTTCCACCGATGTGGGCCATGGGATATCATCAATCCAAATGGAGCTATTTTCCGGAAAGCAATGTTAAGGAATTGGCCACCAAGTTCAGGGACCTGAAAATACCTTGCGATGCCCTTTATTTGGATATTGATTATATGGATGGGTTTCGTTGTTTTACTTGGGATAAGGAAAAGTTTCCGGACCCCAAGAGAATGATCGGTGAACTAAATGAAGACGGTTTTAAGACCGTTGTTATGATAGATCCGGGAATTAAGATTGACAAGGATTATTGGGTGTACCAAGAAGCCATGGAAAATGATTATTTCTGTAAGCGTGGCGATGGACCTTATATGAAAGGTAAGGTTTGGCCAGGAGAGTGTCATTTCCCAGATTTCACTAACCCGAAGGTAAGGGAATGGTGGGCAGAGCTTTATAAAGAATTTATGTCTGAATTAGGTGTACATGCGGTCTGGAACGACATGAACGAGCCAGCCGTGATGGAAGTGCCATCAAAAACAGCACCTTTGGATACACGTCATAACTATGATGGTCATCCTTGTACACATCGTAAGGCGCACAATGTCTACGGTATGCAAATGGTAAGGGCTACCTATGAAGGAATCAAAAAATATGTATATCCGAAAAGACCATTCGTAATTACAAGAGCGGCCTATGCGGGTACCCAGCGTTATTCTTCAACATGGACAGGTGATAACGTTGCAACTTGGGAACATTTATGGTTGGCCAATGTACAGATGCAACGTATGTGTATGAGCGGTATGTCATTTGTAGGTTCCGATATTGGGGGATTTGCCGAGCAACCTAACGGGGAATTATTTGCACGTTGGATTCAATTAGGGATTTTCCACCCCTTTTGTCGCGTACATTCCAGTGGTGATCATGGAGACCAAGAGCCTTGGTCTTTCGATAGCGATGTAACTGATATTGTTCGGAAGTATATTGAACTTCGCTACCAATTATTACCATACCTGTATACGATGTTCTGGAAATACTCCAAACATGGTATACCTATGTTGAAGCCTTTGGTTTATTTTGATCAAGAGGATACACAGACCCATTTTAGGACAGATGAATTTATTTTTGGAGAGCAGATTTTGGTTTGTCCTGTTCAAGAACCTAATGCTCAAGGAAGACGAATGTATATTCCACGAGGAAAATGGTACAATTATTGGAACAATGAAATTGTAGAAGGTGGAAAAGAACAATGGGTAGAAGCTGATATTGATATAATTCCACTTTTTGTAAAAGAAGGAGCTATCATACCTAGATTCCCGGTACAGCAATATGTAGGTGAATTGGATATTAAAGAGTTGGATTTGGATGTGTACTATAAATTGGGCACTGAAAACTCAACGGTCTATGAAGATGAGCAAGATGGGTATGATTATAAAAAAGGACAGTATAGCTTAAGAAATTTTAAGTTAAAAGGAAAGGAAAAACGCCTTGTGATCCAACAGTTTAAGGATGGGACATTTGTAACATCGTATGATACTTTCAGGATCAATTTAAGAGGTCTTCCTTTTGAAATAGGAGTAGTTGAAGTAGATAATGAAGAGGTGCCGTTAGATCAGGTAAAACCTAATGGTGGCAATGTTATAGAGGTTAATAAAGATTTTACCCAATTGCTTATTAAAGGGAAATAAATTTTTGTATTTTAACAAAACTAAACACTATAATAAAATGAAAAAATTAGTATTGATAATTGCCATTTTCATGGGAGTGGCGGCTTGTAAGGTTAACCCCTTTACAGGTAAAAAAGTACTTAACTTTTATCCAAACAGCCAAATTTTCCCCATGGCGTTTGCCCAGTATGATCAATTTCTAAATGAGAACAATGTAGTTGAAAATACTGCGGAAGCTCGAATGATTACCAATGTGGGCCAACGAATTTCTTCAGCTGCTGAACGTTGGCTGGCTGCCAATGGACATCCTGGATATCTAAGTGATTATAAATGGGAGTATAATCTAGTTAATGATAAAACGGTGAATGCTTGGTGTATGCCAGGAGGAAAAATTGTTTTTTATACCGGAATATTGCCTATTACCCAATCCGAACGTGGAATTGCAGTGGTAATGGGCCATGAAGTTGCCCATGCCTTGGCAGATCATGGTGCCCAGCGTATGAGTGCGGGTACTTTGCAACAAGTTGGTGCTATTGCAGGGAATATTGCCATTAAAGATGAGCAAACAAGGAATATGTTCAACCAGGCATATGGTTTGGGTTCAACGATAGGTTTAATGCTTCCATTTAGCAGAAGTCATGAAACAGAGGCTGATCTCATTGGTTTGCAGATTATGGCCATCGCTGGTTATGACCCAACTGAGGCTGCTGAACTCTGGAAAAGAATGAAAGCAAATAGTGGAGGACAAGCTCCGCCAGAGTTTTTGAGTACACATCCATCAAATGATACTAGAATTGCCAATTTAACTGAATGGGCACCTTCGGCTAAACAAGAGGCCATGAAATTTGGTGTTACCACATTTAAGTGATTAGGTGATTGAATTGTATTAGTGCAATAATCGTATATTGAAAGCTGTTCTGAAAAGAACAGCTTTTTTTTGACCCTATTTTTTAAGCAAATTTATGACAAGAGCATTAGCCATTAAGGGCAGTAAAAAATTATTGAATGCCTGGGCATTTTACGATTGGGCCAACTCGGTATATAGTCTGGTTATTTCATCTGCTATTTTCCCCATTTTTTATGGAGCATTATTTAGGGTAGCTGGGATTGAAAAGGTAACCATTTTTGGTGGTGAAATAGCGAGGGCACCACTCATAAGTTATGTTACTTCTTTGGCCTTCGTCTTTATTGCAATTGTAACCCCTTTAATCGCTGGTATTTCAGATTATCTTGGGAACAAGAGGTTGTTTCTGAAAATATTCTGTTATCTGGGCGGTATTTCCTGTATAGGTCTTTACTGGTTTTCTTTGGATAATATTTATCTGGGATTGATTTGTTACTTCTTTGGATTGGTTGGGTTCTGGGTAAGTTTTGCAATAAACAACTCCTATTTGCCTGACGTGGCATTCCCGGAACAACAGGACGGAATCAGCGCAAAGGGATTTTCATTGGGGTATACTGGGAGCGTAATTCTTCTTTTATTCAATTTGGCGATGGTAATGAAACCTGACTTCTTTGGAATTGAAAGTGATGCCGGTGGAGCAGCTGAAATAAAGGCAATGAAATATTCCTTTGTGACTGTGGGTATCTGGTGGATCATTTTTAGTCAGTATACGTTTTTTCATTTACCAAAAGGTTTTAAAAAGGAGGGCAAAAGAGATCATATTATTTTAAACGGGTTTAAAGAGTTGAAAATGGTCTGGCATCAATTAGGTAATGAAATAAGATTAAAGCGCTATTTGGCCGCTTTCTTCGTCTATAGCATGGCAGTACAGACCGTAATGTTGATAGCTACTTATTTTGGTGAAGAGGAAATTCAGTGGGGCTCAGATTCTGAGCGCACCACAGGACTTATCGTTAGTATTTTGGTTATTCAGATCGTTGCAATATTTGGAGCTACGGCCACAGCCTTTGCTTCAAAGAAATTTGGGAATATTAAAACTCTTATCGCGGTGAACATACTCTGGGTCATTATCTGTATCTACGCATATTTTGTGATTACTCCACTGGATTTTTACATAGCTGCGGGATGCGTGGGAATGGTAATGGGTGGTATTCAAGCACTTTCTAGGTCAACTTATTCTAAATTCATTCCTGAAACTACCGATACGGCATCATTCTTTAGTTTTTATGATGTAGCCGAAAAGGTAGGCATTGTAATAGGTACATTTTTATATGGATTTGTAGCCCAATATTCTGGAAGTATGCGAAATGCAATTATTTTTCTTGGGCTGTTCTTTTTAGTTGGAATGTTTCTTTTGACAAGGGTGAACAGAATAAAGGAATAAAAAAAATCCCGACGAAACCGTCAGGATTTTTTCTTGATTGTTGTTCGCTTTTTGATTATGCTTTAGTAATATCTCCAGAACCAGAGGTTTTAGTATCTACTTTTTCTGGATTTCCTTTATAATGAATATCCCCAGAACCAGAAACTCTTGCTTTTAACCTTTCTTTGGCTGTAACTTTAATATCGGCAGAACCGGAAACCGTGGCATCAACATTGTCAGCATCTAGATCATAAGCCTTAATATCACCACTTCCAGAAATTGTTACATCAAAGTCAGTTGTAGAACCACTTAAATTAATATCTCCTGAACCAGACATTGATGCATTTATTGAACTGGCTTCGATCGCCAATGTAATGTCCCCTGAGCCCGACATAGAGGTTTTAAATTTTCCGGCCTTGATTGTCTTTTTTCCAACGATATCTCCTGACCCAGAAAGTGAAACAGCATTAATACTCTCAACTGGCACGGTAACGTGAATCCCATCTTTCCAATTTGAAGGTTTCAAATTATAACCTTTTTCAACTTTTATGACCAATTTACCGTCTTTGACTTCTGTCTTGATATGTTCCAATAAATTAGATTCCCCTTTTAAGGTGACATTACCTTCATTACCATCTACAAGATCAACATCAAACCAACCAGATACCGCTACGGCATCATAGTCCCCCGTTGATCTATCTATGGTGACCACCTTACCATTTCCGTTTACTTTTTTGCCCCATTGAGCTGAGCAAGAGACTGTAAATAATACTACTAAACTAAGTGTTGCTAATTTTTTCATGATTGTGTTATTTATGATTGATATAGTTATTTACTGATTCTTTGAGAAAGATACTCCACCGTATTCACTATCTATTGAGACCGAATTGCCACTATTGGCACTTCCATAATAGCCTTTGTAATATCTGTTATTTGATTTCTCAGTACTGATGTTTATTTCAAAATCATCTTTGCCACTTACACCTGCATACTCTGTTCTTATTTCAAAATCAAAATGATACCCTGGGGAATACCCTATTTTAACACCTGTATAATCGGAATTAACACGTAAGTTACCCGCATCTTCTGCCATATTTTTAATCCTAAGGGAGCCATAATCAGCATTTACATCCACATCACCATGTATGGTGCCTAATTTTACGTTGATGTAATCACCATTACCTTCAACATTATTGGCTTCCCCAACTTCAATATTACCATAATCACTTGAGTATTGAAGGTTCTCCATTTGACTAATTGTAGAGTTGGTATAATCTGCATTTACCTTTAAGTCTCCTGCTTTTTCAATAGTGAAGCCTGAATAATCTGCTTTTATTTCACCGCTGTTTATGTATTCTATGCTTGATTTTGAAGTGTAGTCAAAATTCAAATAGTTATTTCTTCCTCTTAGTTCGCCAATTTCTAATCTACCGTAATCACAGTTTATTTTGGCATGTCCATCTACACGGTCCAATATGATATTGCCATAATCATTGTTCAAATGAACACTGTTTTTAATTGGCATTTTTATGGTATAGTTAATTTGCATATTCACATTATTGTTGCCCCAGTTCCAACCCCAACTACTTTTGTTTTTGTTGAATATGGTTTTGGCCGATACCATTGAATTGGAAGCTTCAAAATCAACCGTGATATTATCCAATTTCTTCTGCACCTTATCTTCGTTGTTTCCGCTGGTTTTAATATGAACCTCAATAACAACCCTATCCTCATTCCAAGAAGTTAGGTTAAGGTTACCGTAACTGTTGTTTATTTTCAAAAGGGCATCAGCGTTAACATCATATTCCTTTTTTATGGTTTTTTCCTTAGTGTATTTTCCTTTGATCTTCCCGTTATTGGCAGAAAGAATCATTGGAGCTGTCATAAGTAATACAGCTGCGTATTTAAATAGTAAAGTTTTCATCATTGTAATTTTTTAAATTCTTGATTGTTTCAATTTGATTGATGACGTCTTGTAAGAGGTCTATTCTTGTTTGAAAGTTGGTTATCATGGCGCTTAAAAGCAATTTATCATTACCACCATTGATCAAGTCGGTCTCCAACTGTTTATAATTGGTTTCCAATTTTTTCAATTGGATCATTGTATCGCTAATGATTTTTTGTGCTTCAGGGGAACTTTCATTTTCAAGTAGTTTTATCTGATCTTCTATAAGACTGGCAAAATATACTTGTGTATTGCTTACTTCCGGAGAAATTTGTGCAACTTGTTCATTTATGGTTGGTCTAGAATTGTACATTCCAATGGCCACTAGACAAAGAACAGCTACAGAGGCGGCGATAGATAATGGCCTCCACCAATTCTTTTTCTTTTTTTGCAGCGTTACCACCCCGTTGGCATTATTCAGTTTATTTAAAAACCGTTCTTTATGCCCTGCTTTTGGCTCCTCTATATCAAAAGTACCTTCCAGTCCTTCGAATATGTCCTTAAAATCATCCTTTTCCATTAGTAAGCATTTATCATTTTTTTACGTAAACTTTCCTTTGCCCTTGAAATTGTTGTTCGGCAATTGGCATAACTTATGTTCATTATGGTACTGATCTCTTCATAATCATACCCTTCTATTAAATGTAAGGTCAAAGAAATTCTGTAATTATCTTTTAACCGTTTCATGGTCTCCATCACTTTTTGAGCCTTCTGTTCTGTGAACACATGATCCGAAGCAATTCCGTCATTATCTTCGACCTTGTACATTATGTCATCGAGTGCAACCTCATTTTTCTTTTGTTGCTTTCGGTAATGATATATACTGTTGTTAATAACAATACGTTTTAACCAGGATCCAAAAGTTACTTCGCCTTTGAATGTATGCAGCTTCGTAAACGCGTTCAAAAACGATTCTTGCATTACATCTTCGGCTTCGGCACTGTCTTTTACAATTCGCACCGATGTGTTGTACATGGCTTTATAATAGCGGTTGTAAACTTCCATTTGTGCACTTTGGCTCCCTTCAAGACACAATTGTATCAAGTCATCAGTATGTAATCTCTCGTGGCTCAAAAAGTGATAGATTTTGTTTAATAGATGACCCAATTTAGCCATTGTTACAGTTTCTCGGAAATATTTGCCCCGATTGGCATAACAATTGCAAAATATGGTTGATTATGATGTGTTCTTATGTGCAAAAACAATAGGCATAGGACAATGCGAAGCTTTTAACAAATACTAAAAACGAACCATTGCTGTTAGAGATATGACAGAATGGCTGAAATAATAATATGGGAGATTCCAAATTTTCAAATTTTGACAATATGTCTTTACAAAGTATTGACCAGGATGCTGAGTTGATACCGTTATTGACCCCCGAGGATGAAGAGGAGATGAACAATGAAGGTTTACCTGAAACCTTACCAATTTTGCCTTTGAGAAACACAGTGTTGTTTCCAGGTGTTGTTATTCCTATTACCGCAGGCAGAGATAAATCAATTAAGTTGATAAAAGATGCGAACAACGGTTCAAAAGTAATTGGTGTTGTTGCGCAGAAAGACGAAAAGACCGAAAACCCAGGGGTAAATGATATTCACACCTTAGGCACCGTAGCCAGAATTTTAAGGGTTCTACAAATGCCAGATGGTAATACTACAGTGATAATTCAAGGTAAAAAACGATTCGAGGTAGCCGAGGTACTTACTGAGAAACCTTATATGACAGCAACGGTTAGGGAAACTTTGGAGGAAAGACCAGAAAAGGACGGTCAGGAGTTTTTGGCGATAATAGAATCGATCAAAGATCTTTCTCTAAAAATAATTAGGGACAACCCTAATATTCCTAGCGAGGCATCTTTTGCTATAAAGAATATTCAGAGTAATTCGTTTTTGATAAACTTTGTTTCTTCCAACCTTAATTTAGATGTTAAGGAAAAGCAAGAATTGCTTGAGATTGGTAATCTGCAAGAAAGAGCATTGACCACGTTGAAGTATATGAATGTTGAACTTCAGAAATTGGAACTGAAAAATGACATTCAATCAAAGGTTCGTAGTGATATGGACCAACAGCAACGCGAATATTTTCTTCATCAACAAATGAAAACCATTCAAGAGGAATTGGGGGGTGTTTCATATGACGAAGAGATTGCGGAGATGAGGGTTAAGGCAAAGGATAAAAAATGGGATACTAAGATTGGTGAACATTTTGAAAAGGAATTGGCAAAAATGCAGCGCATGAATCCGCAGGTTGCTGAATATTCCATTCAAAGAAATTATTTGGACTTATTCATTGATTTGCCTTGGAATGAATTTTCAAAAGATAAATTTGATTTAAAGAGAGCCCAAAAGATTTTGGACCGTGATCATTATGGTCTCGAGGACGTGAAAAGACGTATAATAGAATATTTGGCTGTATTGAAACTTCGAAACGATATGAAGTCTCCGATACTTTGCTTATTTGGCCCTCCAGGAACAGGAAAGACATCTTTGGGTAAATCTGTAGCAGAGGCATTAGGTCGTGAATATGTGCGTATGTCATTAGGTGGCCTAAGGGATGAGGCTGAGATTCGAGGACATCGAAAAACTTACATAGGTGCCATGCCGGGACGTATTGTTCAAAGTTTGAAAAAAGCGGGTACATCGAACCCAGTTTTTATTCTTGATGAGATTGATAAATTGGCAAGCAGTCATCAAGGTGACCCTTCGTCGGCAATGCTTGAGGTATTGGATCCAGAGCAGAATTCTGAGTTTTATGACAACTTCCTTGAAATGGGATATGATTTGTCCAAGGTTATGTTCATAGCAACTGCTAACAGTTTGGCCACCATTCAACCTGCGTTACGAGATAGAATGGAGATAATAAATGTATCAGGCTATACTATCGAGGAAAAAGTTGAAATTGCCAAAAGACATTTATTGCCCAAACAATTAAAAGAGCACGGCCTTGGCACAAAGGACCTTAAAATAGGTAAACGACAATTAGAAAAGATTGTAGAGGGTTACACAAGGGAATCTGGTGTACGTTCTTTGGAAAAACAAATCGCAAAAGTTGTTCGTTATGCCGCAAAATCTATTGCCATAGAGGAAGAGTACAACATCAAAATAAGTAATGAGGATGTTGAGAAGATTTTGGGACCCGCGCGTATGGAAAGGGATAAATATGAAAATAATGATGTCGCAGGTGTGGTAACGGGTTTGGCGTGGACACGTGTTGGCGGTGACATTCTTTTTATCGAATCAATTTTGTCCAAAGGAAAAGGTGCCCTGAACATTACCGGAAATTTAGGTAAGGTCATGAAAGAATCGGCTACCATTGCGATGGAATATATAAAATCCAACGCCGACAGTTTTGGTATAGATCCAGCTATCTTTGATAAATACAATGTACATATACATGTTCCAGAAGGTGCAACTCCAAAAGATGGCCCTAGTGCAGGTATTACAATGTTGACTTCATTGGTTTCTTTATTCACTCAAAGAAAAGTAAAGAAGAGTTTGGCAATGACCGGTGAAATAACCCTTCGCGGAAAAGTTTTGCCAGTTGGGGGTATAAAAGAAAAGATCCTTGCTGCCAAGAGGGCGAAAATCAAGGAAATAATCTTGTGTGAAGAAAACAGAAAAGATATTTTAGAGATCAAAGAGGATTATTTGAAAGGACTTACATTTAATTATGTTTCTGATATGAGTGAAGTAATAGACTTGGCAATTACAAAACAGAAAGTAAAAAATGCCAAGAAACTTTAGTTTAGTATGACTCTTTTTTCTGTTTATTTTTAATCATGGAAAAAATCACCATAGCCATAGATGGCTATTCCTCAACAGGTAAAAGCACAATTGCAAAGCAATTGGCAAAAGTGCTGGGTTACATTTATGTTGACACAGGGGCCATGTACAGGGCGGTGACACTTTATGCCATGGAGAAAGGTTATGTGACTGAAAATAAAAGTGATATTGATGGATTGGTTGGTGATTTGAAAAACATCAATTTAAAGTTTATTTATAATGATACTATAGGTTTTGCAGAAATGCATTTGAACAATAAAAATGTAGAACGTAAAATTAGGACGATGGAGGTATCTAGATTGGTGAGTAAAGTGGCTACTATCGAAGACGTGCGTAAAAAATTGGTGCTGATCCAAAAACAAATGGGTCTTGAAAAAGGAATTGTGATGGACGGTAGGGATATAGGTACAGTAGTTTTTCCAAATGCGGAACTCAAGATTTTCATGACAGCCTCTCCTGAAAAAAGGGCAACTAGACGCTATAAGGAGTTGTTGGATAAAGGGGAAGATGTAAGTTATGGGGAAGTACTAAAGAATGTAGAGCACAGAGATTATATTGATACGCACAGAGAAATTTCCCCATTGACAAAAGCCGAAGATGCAATCACCTTTGATAATAGCGATATGGGGCTTGAGGAACAATTTAACCGAATACTGGATTTTACCAATCGGGTAATCAAGAAACAAAAAAGAGACGTTCATTGAACGTCTCTTTTTAATATTAGGATTACCTGATTCTTATGGATTTGGAATCACCAAAACCTGATCAGGATGAATAATATCAGGGTTTTTGAGTTGATCCGTATTCGCAGCAAATATTTGCTTGTACTTCATGGCATCACCATAATAGTGTTTTGCAATCTTGCTTAAAGACTCTCCACTTTTTACTGTATGCCTGTGAAAAACTGAATCATCAGCGACAGTTATATTGGCTTTTAAATCGTAAGGTTGGTCACCACCTATTTCTTTGATTTTATCCCACAATAGATTTTTTTCATATTGTGTTCCGGCCATACCTTTAATTTTCAACACTCCATTTTCTTCGGTAACTTTTCCATCCTGGATGGCCAATGATTCACCAAGATCTAAAACTGCTTGGTATTTTGCTTTAACGCTCATAGTTGTAATTTATTTACGGTTAATATTTATAGGCGGGAAGATAACAATTAATGCACTATTTAACGAAAAAATGGATGAAATACTAGTAAGACATATATCTAACTGTAATACTTGTTTGTAAATAGATAATAAAATCGTAGTTTTGCACTCCTTTTTTGCAAAGAATCAAGAGGAAAAAGGATACAATAGAAAAACATATAACATCTTCTGTGGTAATTGCTTAACTCTTGTAGCACTACAGAATACAAATTTAGATCAGCAAATGGCTGAAGAAAAAGCAACAAAAGCAGTAGAAGAAACTACTGAAGCTACCCAAGAAGTTAAAACAGTAGAAGAGACTACTGAAGCAACTCAAGAAACAAAGGTGGAGACACCAGTACAAGACCCAAAAGAATTTTTAGAAAACTTTGACTGGGAGAAGTACGAACAAGGCATAGAACGTGTAGAAGACTCTAAACTTCAGGAGTTTGAAACATTGGTTGCCGAAAATTTTGTCGATACAGCAGATGAAGAGGTTGTTAAAGGTACAGTAGTATACTTAACAGATCGTGAAGCGATTATCGATATTAACGCAAAATCTGAAGGTGTTATATCTCTAAACGAATTTCGTTACAACCCTGATTTAAAGGTTGGTGATCAAGTAGAGGTGTTGATTGATATTCGTGAGGATAAAAGTGGTCAGTTGGTACTTTCGCATAGAAAGGCCAGAACAATCATGGCTTGGGACAGGGTTAACGCTGCCCATGACAAAGAAGAGATTGTTAGTGGTTTCGTAAAATGCAGAACTAAAGGTGGTATGATTGTCGATGTCTTCGGTATCGAAGCTTTCTTACCAGGTTCTCAAATTGACGTTAAGCCGATTAGGGATTACGATCAGTATGTAAACAAAACAATGGAATTCAAAGTGGTTAAAATAAACCACGAATTCAAAAACGTTGTTGTTTCTCATAAAGCGCTTATCGAAGCGGATATCGAAGAACAGAAAAAAGAAATCATCAGTCAACTTGAAAAAGGTCAAGTACTTGAAGGTGTTGTTAAAAATATTACTTCTTACGGTGTCTTTATTGATCTTGGAGGTGTTGATGGTCTTGTTCATATTACAGACCTTTCTTGGAGTAGAATCAACCACCCGAATGAGGTTGTTGAGCTTGACCAGAAATTGAACGTTGTAATCCTTGACTTTGATGAAAACAAATCAAGAATTCAATTAGGTCTTAAGCAATTAGAGAAGCACCCATGGGATGCGCTTAGTGAAGACATTAAAATCGGAGACAAAGTTAAAGGTAAAGTAGTTGTAATTGCAGATTACGGTGCGTTTATCGAAGTTGTTGAAGGTGTTGAAGGTCTTATCCACGTTTCTGAAATGTCTTGGTCTACGCACTTACGTTCGGCTCAGGATTTCGTGAAAGTTGGTGATGAGGTAGAAGCGGTTGTATTGACACTGGATCGTGAAGATCGTAAAATGTCTCTTGGTATCAAGCAATTGACTCCAGACCCATGGACCGATATTACAACTAAATACCCTGTTGGATCTAAACATAAAGGTATTGTTAGAAACTTCACCAATTTTGGTGTGTTCTTAGAATTGGAAGAAGGTATTGATGGCCTTATTTATATCTCTGATCTTTCTTGGACTAAGAAAATCAAACACCCATCAGAATTTGTTACTGTTGGAGATACTTTGGAAGTTGAGGTTTTAGAATTGGATGTTGAAGGGCGTAAACTAAGTTTAGGTCACAAGCAGACCACTGAGAATCCTTGGGACAAGTATGAAAGCGAGTTTGCTCTTGATACAGTTCACAAGGCATCTATCACAGAAATAGTTGACAAAGGAGCTACTATTGATTTTAATGATGATATTACTGCATTTGTTCCACAACGTCATTTAGAAAAAGAAGACGGGAAGAAATTGGCCAAAGGCGAAGAAGCAGAATTTAAGATCATTGAATTCAATAAAGACTTTAAACGTGTAGTTGCTAGTCATACAGCTATCTTTAGAGAAGAAGAGAAACGTAATGTAAAAGCGGCGGTTAAAAGAGCTAAAGCAAGTGCAGATGAGGCCAAACCTACTTTAGGTGATGCCAATGATGCGTTACAGGCGTTGAAAGATAAGATGGAAGCTGATTCTAAAAAGAAATAAGTTCCATTATTATAGTAATTCCAAAATTAATTGGAATCCAAAGGCCCCGACAAAAATGTCGGGGCTTTTTTTTGGTTATAAATTCAACTTGTAAGGAAAGTGCGAGAATCCTTGATTTTAGTTAATATATTTTTCGTTTTTTAAACCAAATATCTTCTAAACTAAAATTAATTGTAATCAAATGATAATCCTCCTTTACAAGTATATTTTGTATCTGTCCTTTGGAACCGTAACCATAAGAAAGGTTGATTATTGAATTGGTCTTTCTATTTATAGGAAAACCAACACCTGCAGTAATATTGAAACCGTCGATTTTGACCTTGTTAAGGGATAAATAGCCGTTGTCGTAATTAAACCCAGCTCTATATCTAATGCGTTCACCGTACTTAAATCCATAAGGATTCTTTAGATATTCCAAACCGAAAGCATATATGTTTTGATCTGTGTACTCACCTAAGTTTTCCGTCTGACCTGTTGTCTCCCAAAAATTCTTTTTATAATCAGCACTTAGTGTTAAGGATTCAAGGAATTTAGCACTTAGTCCAAACCCCAATTCAAGAGGTATATTAAAGTCAGCAGTGTTATCCGTTTCATTATCCTCAACAGTTATGTTTGAACCATCAAGGTTCTTCAGTACCGATCGCTTTAAATTTCCACTTAAACTGGTGGGGAATTGGATTGTGCTGCCAAAGGTGAAATCTTTATTAATGTCGTATTGCATTCCCAGGCCAAGACGCACACCGCTATAATTTGTTGTTTCGTTTAACTGAAAAGAACTATTGCTAATTAGAAAAGATTCATCTTCCTCAATATTCCCAAAAAGAAAAGAAGCACTTGCTCCTAACCTCAAACCCTGGGTTACCTCATATCCAAGATTGAATTTAAGGTCATTCAGTCCCCCTAAACCCGTTACATTACTTTCAAAGGTTTCATTGGTTCCTTCAATATTGGTTTGAATACCAACAAGGGAATACCCAACATCACTGTATGGTACCATGACAAAACCGGCTCCCAAACCATCAGTTATGCGAAAAGCGAGGGCCAAGTTGGAAAAATTGAAAGTTTTCCTTGTCTCATTGTTTCCTGTATTACTATAGTTGTTATGTTCGTAGGAAATACCCATGTCATAGAAAAAAGAGTTTTTTGGGATTAAGGAAAAATTAGCCGGATTTAGATTGTTGATTTCCGTTTCGGTTTTCAATCCAATTCCGGTATAGCCAATCCCATTTGATTTTCCAATACTTGTCTGATTGATTATGCCTAGACCATATAAAGAATATGGTGAACTGGTCAACGCTTCGGATTGTGCTAACCCCTCGGTATTAAAAGACATTACATTCAATGTCACTAAGATTAAGAATTTAGTTTTCATCTTCATCATAAATAGCATACGTAATTTGTAAAGTGACAAGATCATTAGAATTGTTATTCCCATTCAAAACAAAGCGGTCAACCGTGGAATTGTAATTGTCAGGAAGTAAAACAAGTGCTTCTTTCGTATCCCTTTCTGCTAAAAGCAATTGGTCAATATAACTACCTAAGGGTAGCTCGTAAAAAATGTCATTAAACTCTTGATTGTCTCTATTGAGAATCGCTCGCACTGGCTCAATATCACTAATGAATAATTGTTTGGTCAGATCATTATTTTCGTCGGCTAAAAATACTGACAAGGTGTCTCGAAGAATAACATGGTTATCATATGTTGTGCTCACAGGCCTTATTTTCAAGACGGCATCGAGAATGGTTCCCTCTCCTTGTATTTCATATATAGATTTGACAAAAGGAAATTCAATTCTGGTTGCAATACCTATACCGGATTGTATGAAACTCATATTTTCAGAGTCTGAACTATTTAAATTGATTTCTTTATCGGTTAAGAATTTCAAATATTCATTAGGTTCCTGTGCAGTGACTTGATTGAAAAAAGGAATAGGGGAACTACCGGAATCTATGTAAAAATCAATGTAATTTTGAACGCGATCATTTTCCTCTGAAGTACTAAAATAAAGTCGAATGAAGCTAGATGCAGAAGTTTTTGAAAAACCAATTATAGATCCATTGTCCCCTTCATCAGGCTGTAAACTTATACCCTTGAAAAAAGCTTTGAATTCGTCTAAATGGACAATTGACTTGTCTTGAAACTGTTTAAACAGTTCTCTCCCAAAAACATCCGTTAGTTTTATTTCCAAAGAATCAGTATCCAAAGGTCTTGGCTTGTATGACATTGAGCCCAGATCATCTTCAAAGAACGATGCCTCACTGGTATTATAAAAACCACTATCGTCATTGGGCTTTAGGTTCTCACTTAATTGCTTTACATGTATAGTATTGTTTTGTAATGTATCATTGTAATAGTAGTTGTCGAATTTTAGATAGAAGGCAATACTATCGTATTCGGCCTCGGTATCAATGGAATACTTTGATGGTACCAATTCCATATAGCTTGAACTCTTAACAGTTCCAAAAATGGAATCTGTGTATTTGCCAACCAATATTCTTGAGGATTGAGAGGTAGGGACGCTATCATATTTCATTGTAGAAGATTCAACGGTCATCGTATCAATAAGAATGACCCTGATATTGCTATCTGTAAATATATCTCCAACCACAAAATCGGAATCATTTGGATTTTCCTTGGTGCAGGAGTTTATCCCAATTAATAATGGGCATATAAGCCATAACATTTTTTTCATTACCTCTTTAAGTTTGAAGTAAAAGTATTAGTAGAAGAACAGTTTAAAAACCGCAATAGACGAAAGCAAAATCTTATGAGACCAACACCAATATTATCACTATGAAAAATAATATCAGGTTCGTAGATGAATTTTGGTTTTTTATATGTTAAAAACGGAGTTTTATATATTCCATTTCCTGCTTGAAATAGGTTGATATAGTTTTGGGACAATATGAAACAATACAAATTATTGAAAATGAAGCAAATAGTGAATGGTTTTAAAATAGTGTCGATTTTCGCTATATCGATTTCTTTTATTGTCAGTTGTTCAAATGATAATGATGATGATGATGAGGATATAGGTAATTGGATAGATAGGTCCGTTTTTGATGGAAGCCCAAGGAGCGGCATCTCTGGGTTTACTATTGACAACATAGGGTATATGGGCGTGGGATATGACGGGGATGACTATCTAACTTCTTTTTGGTCTTATGACATGGAGGGAGATTATTGGTCGCAAAAAGCCGATTTTCCTGGCGTAGCTAGAAATGCCGCGGCTAGTTTTGAGATTAATGGAAAAGGTTATTTAGGTTCTGGCTACGACGGGTTAAATGAACTTAATGATTTTTATTCGTACGACCCAAGTTCCAATACTTGGATTGAGGTTACCGCATTCCCCTCAACTCCAAGAAGAAGTGCAGTTGCATTTGGAATTAATGGATTTGGTTATTTTGGAACTGGTTTTGATGGGGAGAATGATCGTAAGGACTTTTGGAAGTATGACCCAAGCACAGATAGTTGGACTGAGTTAGTTGGTTTTGGTGGTGACAAAAGAAGGGCGGCCACGACTTTTACTATAGGAGACAGAGTATATTTGGGAACAGGAGTTTCCAATGGTAGTTATTTGGAGGATTTTTGGGTTTTTGAGGCTGCAACAGAGAGTTGGTCCAAAAAATCAGATCTTGATGAAGAGGATGACTATCAGATTATTAGAAGTAATGCCGTAGGTTTCACGTTGAACGGCTACGGTTATTATGCTTGTGGCGAGATTAATGGCCCTACAAATTCTGTTTGGGAGTATGATCCATCTTCTGATACCTGGGAAGTGAAAACAAATTTTGAGGGGGCAACACGTCAAGATGCTATTGCATTTTCTAACTCAAATAGAGCATTTATTGGGCTTGGAAGAACCGGAAGTTTGTACTTGGATGATTTGGATGAGTTCTTTCCAATGGATGAATATGACGATGAAGATTAACTCTTTTGATTTGATTGGTGTTTATTTAGATAATGGGGCTTGGCTGATTACCACAGCCTCATTTTACCTATTATTTGAACAATATGAGGAAGATTGTTAGTATTACAGTTATATCATTTTTGCTTTTTTTTGCTTTTTATGACTTTATAAAACCATTGTATAAACAAGAAATTAACGGCTCGGGGTACCACTCCAAAGTATTTAAATTGGATTGTGGGTATGGCTATCAAATTCTTCATAATAAAAAAGTACTAATAAAGCAGGAGTATATTCCTGCAATTCAAGAAAAAAAATCTTTTTCGTCATACGAAGATGCGGAACTTGTTGGGAAATTCGTCAGCGATAAGTTTTTAAAAGGGGAAAGCCCAGTAATTACTATTGATGAATTGAACAATTTAGATATTGTTACATTGGGGGAACAATAACAATAGATGTTTTTAAAAAAACAATATATTCGACAAGCTTTGGTCCACTTGGTCTTATGGTCCTCTTTTTTTGGGTTGCTCATGTATCCATTTGTTGCTCAGCTAAGACCTATGCCATCAGATTTCCCCGTTAGGCTTTTGGCTACAATGGCTCTGTATTACTTTAATTATTTTTATCTCCTACCCAAACTGCTTCTAAAAAAGAAAACATTGATCTACATCGTCATTTCGTTGTTGATCATTGTTGTCATTTCATTACTGATACGGTTTTGGTTTCCGTGGGAGTTTCCGAGACAACTCCCGTATAAGGCTTCAAAGAGATTTTATGGCCCACTTGCAAGACAACTTGTTGTTTCCTTGGTCACTTTTGTTATTCCTTTTATCATTAGTGTTGTACTTCGAATTTATGTGGAGTGGAGAAGAAATGATGATTTACGGAAAATAGTGGAAAACGAAAAAATCTATTCGGAGCTTCAATTTTTGAAAACACAATTGAAACCACATTTTCTGTTCAACTCATTGAATGCAATCTATTCATTATCAGTTAAAAAATCACCTGACACATCTGAAGCAATAATCAACTTGTCAGAGTTAATGCGCTATATGTTATATGAGGCTGATAAGGATTTCGTGCCGTTGGTTAAAGAACTTGAGTATATCCAAAATTATGTTCAATTGCAGCGATTAAGATTATCCGATAGTGAAAATGTCACTTTGAAGATTTCAGGAGAAGACAGGGGAAGGATTATTCCACCGTTGCTTTTTATTTCTTTTATAGAAAATGCCTTTAAATACGGAACAGATTACAAAGGCAAGACTAATGTTAAAATAAACCTTTTAATCGCAGAGGAGTCTATACATCTAACTATCTTGAATAAGATTGGAACTTTCAAGAAGAAAACGGAAAGTTCTGGAGTTGGATTGGAAAATGTGAGAAATAGATTGAAGTTATTATATCCTGATTCCCATAAATTAAACGTTAAAAATGATGGGGAAACCTATTTGGTAGACCTGGTACTTAATATAGGTCAAAGAAACATCCAAATCTGAAATTTCACCAAATCATGAAGTGTTTATATAAGCACAATGTAACGATAAAATAGTAGAAACAAAGACATGAAATGTATTATAATAGACGATGAGCCTTTGGCTATAGACCTTTTGCTGGATTATTGTGAAAAAATAGATTTTTTAGATGTGAAAGGAACTTTCACAAACCCTTTGGATGCGATTACTGTGATATCAGAAAAGAAGGTGGATTTAATCTTTTGTGATATTGAAATGCCACAAATCAATGGCATCGAATTCATTAGTTCTTTGGAAACTCGTCCGTTATTTATTTTTACCACCGCTTATTCCCAATATGCCGTTGAGGGGTTCAACCTAAACGCAGTAGATTATTTGGTAAAACCTATACCACAGCATCGTTTTATTAAAGCCGTTTCTCGTGCTAAAGAACTTTTAAATAGCAAGAAAGAACCAGTTGAAGCCAATGTTTTTTCTTCCCATGGTGAAACCAACGAAGCACAAAAATTCATCTTCGTTAAGGCAGAATATGAAAGTATTAAAATAAATTTAGATGATATTAAATACATCCAAGGTTTAAAAGATTATTTAAAGATTCATATTGTCAACACCAATAAAACCATTCTTACATTAATGAACTTCAAGGAGATTTTGGAAAAACTTCCTTCAAACCAATTCCTGAGAGTTCATAAATCCTTTATAGTGAATGTTAGTTTCATCGATACTATCCAAAGAAATAGAATTGTAATTGAAGATGTTAGGATACCTATAGGGGAAAGCCATAAAGCTGATTTTTATGCTGTATTGGGACTTAAATAACCCTCCTTCATCTTAATCATTACACTCTACCTAAATCTTATTGGGTTGAAATTGGACGCACTGGTTAATTTTTTAAAACTGGATTTAAAAAGATTGATTAATGGGTTTGCTTTTGAAACTGTATTTTTCAAATAGTATATTCTTTGATGATAATTCCTTATTTTTGCCAAACAAAAGTGTTGCTGACCTACTATGAGTCAAAAAGTACTACTCTCCTCGAAAGAAATAAATATTATCCTTCATCGATTGGCTTGCCAACTTCTTGAGAATCATCTTGATTTTTCTGATACAGTATTGATTGGTATTCAGCCAAGAGGAACATTTGTTGCCGAAAGACTAACCAAAATTCTTCGTGAGGAATATGGAGTAAAGCATATTGACATAGGCTTTTTGGATATTACATTTTACAGGGATGATTTTAGACGAGGGGATAAGACGCTGGCAGCAACTCAAACAAAAATCGATTTTTTGGTTGAAGACAAGAAAGTTGTCTTGATCGATGACGTATTATATACGGGTAGAAGTATTAGGGCCGCTTTAACGGCAATTCAATCTTTTGGGAGGCCTAAAGAAATTGAATTATTGACCTTAATCGATAGACGGTTTAGCAGACACTTGCCTATTCAACCCAATTATCGAGGAAGACAGGTTGATGCTATTAACGAAGAAAAGGTGAAGGTAATGTGGGAAGAAAATGATGGCAAAGACGTAATCTATTTGATAAATAAATAAACAATGAGCGAACTGAGTGTAAAACACTTACTGGGAATTAAATATCTAAATGAAAAAGATATTCAGCTCATTTTTGAAACCGCCGATCATTTTAAAGAAGTTATCAATCGTTCTATAAAAAAAGTGCCTTCATTGCGTGATATTACGATAGCCAACATTTTTTTTGAAAACAGCACTAGGACCAAACTTTCGTTTGAGTTAGCCGAGAAACGCTTATCGGCAGATGTGATTAATTTTTCAGCTGGGCAATCCTCTGTTAAGAAAGGGGAAACATTGATTGATACAGTAAACAATATTCTCTCCATGAAGGTTGATATGGTTGTGATGCGTCACCCTAATCCTGGAGCAGGAATATTTCTCTCAAAACATGTAAATGCCTCTATTGTAAATGCTGGGGACGGGGCACATGAACACCCAACACAGGCTTTATTGGATTCTTTTTCCATACGTGAGAAATTAGGTGATGTTGCAGGTAAAAAAGTTGTGATTGTTGGTGATATATTACATTCACGTGTGGCTTTGTCAAATATATTTGCCTTAAAACTTCAAGGAGCCGAAGTAAAAGTATGTGGACCTAAAACCCTGATTCCAAAACATGTTGAATCCCTAGGGGTAGAAGTTGAAACAAACTTACGGAAAGCTTTGGATTGGTGCGATGTCGCCAATATGTTGAGAATCCAAAATGAACGGTTGGATATCAGTTATTTTCCAACGACAAGAGAGTATACCCAGCAATTTGGAGTAAATAAAGCCCTTCTTGACTCCTTGGACAAAGAAATCGTAATCATGCACCCAGGGCCAATAAATAGGGGAGTAGAGATTAGTAGTGATGTTGCGGACTCTAAGCAATCCATTATTTTGAACCAAGTGGAAAATGGGGTAGCAATTCGTATGGCCGTTATCTATTTACTCGCTTCGAAAATAAAATAAGACTTTATGATTTTTGATAAAGAGGGAACAACTACCATAATATTTCAAGAGGATATTTCGCTTCAGGAGTTTTTGAAAAACCTTGATAAGAACTATCTAAAGGTCAAGAATGACAATGTCATTATAAATCTTTTTTCCTTTTCAGAACTTTCAGCAGGTGATATATTAGAGTTTTTTCAAATTTCTAACAAACATCGGGGTTTCAAAAAATCGTTTGTTTTGGTGACTGACAAAGTGTCTTTTGACGAGGTGCCGGATGAAATATGTGTTGTGCCAACAATTCAAGAGGCAAAGGACATCATAGAGATGGAAGAAATAGAAAGGGACTTGGACCTGTGAAATTAAATATTCTTGGTTGTTATGCTGCGACACCACGTACCCTGACCAATCCAACTTCACAAGTGCTGGAGATTAAAAACCATATGTTTTTAATAGACTGTGGAGAAGGCACTCAAGTACAACTTCGAAAAAACAAGATAAAATTTTCGCGGATCAATCATATATTCATTTCTCATTTGCATGGCGACCATTTTTTTGGATTACCGGGGTTAATATCAACTTTTCGCTTATTGGGAAGAGAAAAAGAAGTGCATGTTTATGGGCCTAAGGGCATAAAGGAAGCAATTACTTTACTATTGAAATTAGGAGATTCTTGGACTAATTATCCTTTAAGATTTCATGAGTTAACATCGAAAGGCCCTGAACTGATATTTGAAGATGAAAAAGTCACGGTTGAGACTATTCCTTTGAATCATCGCGTGTATACCAATGGTTTTTTATTTAAAGAAAAATTGGGGGAACGCAAATTGAATGTTGAAGCGGTTGCAAAGTACAAGATTGATAAATGCTATTTTCAAAACATTAAAAACGGTAAGGATATTAAATCGGATGACGGGACATTCATACCAAATGCTGAGCTAACTTTTGACCCAACTAAGCCAAAGAGTTATGCCTATTGTAGTGATACAGGATATTATCCAAAAATTGTTGAACAAATTAAAAAGGTAGATGTACTATATCATGAATCAACTTTTTTGGAATCGGAATCCCATCTATCTCCAAAAACAAAGCACGCAACGGCAAAAGAGGCCGCGACCATAGCAAAAAAAGCAGATGTGGGTACGTTGATTCTTGGTCATTACTCAACACGTTATAAATCGATAGAACTTTTTAAAGACGAGGCCGAAACAATCTTCGAAAATGTAGAACTCGCGAATGACGGTAAGGTTTTTGATTTTTAGCTTTATGCTTTTAACAAATTTTCATTGCACATTAGATTTGAATAAAAGCCGTTTAAATCTTCCCATTTCACTAACTTTTATAGAACTTTGTTTATCTTGTTTTTAGAATTTTCGATATGGACAAAGATTTAGGTAGCTATAGAAAATCATATGAAAAAAGTGCCTTGACCGAGGGGGCGATTTCTGACAACCCTATGGAGTTGTTTCAGAAATGGTTTTATGAAGTTGAGAAATCCAATACGGTTGACGAGACCAACACCATGACCATATCGACCATAGGTTTGGATGGCTACCCGAAAAACCGCGTAGTGCTTCTTAAAAAGTATACTTATGAGGGTTTTATATTTTATACCAATTATGAGAGCGAAAAAGGTAAAGCGATTGATGTGAACTCCAACGTTTGCCTTTCTTTTTTTTGGCATTCAATGGAACGTCAAGTGATTATCAAAGGAACAGCAGAAAAAATTTCTAAAAATTTATCAGATGGCTACTTTGAATCTCGTCCCGATGGAAGCAAATTAGGTGCCATTGTTTCTGACCAAAGTGAGGTTATTGCTTCAAGAAAAGTGTTGGAGGAGAAATTAAAAACTTTAGAAGACAAATTTAGGGGGAAAGAAATACCCAGACCTGAATATTGGGGAGGTTATTTGGTGCGACCAGTTTCTATTGAGTTTTGGCAAGGCCGCCCAAATCGATTGCATGATAGAATTCGCTATTCTTTGCAAAAAGATTACGATTGGAAAATAGAGCGTTTGGCTCCTTAATAACAATATCTTATGAAAAATGTAATTCTAGTCAGACATGGTAAATCTTCATGGGAGTATAATGTTAATGATAAGGATAGACCTTTACTGCAGAGGGGGATTAATGATGGTCATTTGGTAGTTGGGGAGTTTAAACAAAAAAAAATTAATATTGATGCCATATATTCAAGTCCCGCAAATAGGGCAATGCATACTTCTTTGATTTTTTTGCGCCACCTGAACTTTCCTTATTCACAATTTAAAATCGAAAACGAACTGTATGATTTCTCAGGTGATTCTGTGCTTCAGTTTATTAAAAGTCTAAATAATTCATTTGATACGGTCATGCTATTCGGTCATAATCATGCATATACCCATTTGGCGAATGCTCTTGGCAACGAATACATTGACAATGTTCCTACCAGCGGGCTGGTGCATTTGACTTTTAACATAAATAAATGGAGTTCAATTGAAAAAGGTACTACAGTCAGTACCATTTTTCCTAAACATTTAAAATAGTAATTAAGGTTAAAAAAAGGAATAAGCTAGTTATCCGTGTACTGTTTCTTTTGTGCCTAAATCTTTCATGATATTAGCCTCGTATTCGAGTAGATCGTTCCATTTTAGGTTTACCTCCTCAAGTTCACCGTACTCCCGGGCAAATTTTAAGAACATAGTATAATGTCCTGCTTCGCTCACCATAAGCTTATGATAAAATTCGGCCAAATCCTTATCTTCAAGCTCCTCAGATAATAAACGAAACCGCTCACAACTTCGTGCCTCAATTAGTGCCGCATATAAAAGGCGGTGTACCAATTGATTGGTTCGGCTTCCTCCTTTTGGGAAGAATTTCATTAATGCCACAACATAGTCGTCTTTCCTATCCCTACCAAGGGTTTGCCCTCTGGCAATAATTCTGTCATGAACCATTTTAAAATGCCCCATTTCCTCACGGGATAGAGCAATCATTTCCTGTGTGAGTTCTGTGTATTCTGGAAATGACACAATCAACGAAATAGCAGTGCTGGCAGCTTTTTGCTCACAATATGCGTGATCGGTAAGAATTTCATCAATGTTCTTTTCAACAATGTTTACCCATCTTGGGTCTGTTGGTAGTTTAAGACCGAGCATACTAATATATTTATCGAACAAAAGTAATAGGATTACAAATTGATTCAAAATCAAATACTTAAATTTGTTATATGGAAAAAGTCTTTAAATTTTCAGGTAGTATTTTTTCGGTTTTATTCTTGATTACTGCTGGACTTCAATACAATGACCCCGACCCAGCTCTTTGGATATCTATTTATCTCATAGCCACGGTAGTGACCCTTGGATATGTGTTCAACAAAGTATCTTTTTTTATCCCAGCCATTTTCGGTGTTTTGGCTTTAATCGGATTCTTTTATCTAATGCCAGAGACTTTTGAAGGTTTTACGATAGGGCAAGGTGATATTAAGAATATCGAAGAGGCAAGAGAAGCTTTTGGATTATTGATTACGGCAATTGTAATGTTTATGTTCGCCCTTAGAATTAGATTTAAGAATAAATCATCATAAATCCAAGTCGAACGTTTTTCTGAGGACATCAATAGCTGGGTTCTTTTCCCTGAGTTTTTGATATTTTTCCTCTGGAGTAAAAGCAAATTTCTTGGCCACTTCCTCATTTACCGTGATTTTAAGTTTTATGAAATGGTTATTGAGTTTTGTGCGCAGATGTTCCATAAGATGAAACTTCTCTCGCTCCAATTCTTTCTTCATGGTGTCATTGGGAAGCTCTATCCAAATAGTAGATTCATTCATTAGTTTAGGAGTGTCCGTATTCAGGATAGAAGCAAGTAATTTTTGTCCGTTGTTGTCTATTTTTTTGACAAAATCAAACCAATGTTTTTGCATATCCTCCTCGGTTAAAGCTTCTTTGGGTAGATCATTTTCATCAATAACAACTTCTATCTTATTGATTTCATGTTGCTTTTTTGCTTTTAAACTAGATATGGAAAGCCCGGAAACCCTTTTTACAGGAGTATTTATGGAAATGGGTTTAGTGATTGTTGTTTCTTGAGTAGCTGTTTGTGAAGTTATATCAATCAAAGGCTCAGCAACTTGGGTAAGGGTATCGGAAACCACTTCTTCTTTGGCCATTCCTTTTTCAGATAAAGGAACGGGAGTTGGTTGAGTGATTGTTTCTATCTTGAGCTTTTGGGACGTATTAACTGTAATTTTTGGCTCAGAAGAAGGTTTCTGCCTGTAAAAAGAGGCGGGAGCAATAAATTCAACTGTATTGTTCGCTAATGCAATGGATTCAGGATTTTTTTTTTCAGCCAAAAAATCAATGGAAGCCAATTTCATTAATGAAAGTTCAACCAGTAATCTTTGATTTTTACTGGTTTTGTATTTGAGATCACATTCATTTGCAATATTAAGAGCCTTTAGCAAAAATGAATTCGAGGTCTGTTTTGATTGTTCTAGGTAGTTCTTTTTTGCAGATTCCCCCACCTCTAATAATTCAATGGTTTCTGCATGTTTGCAAACCATCAAATCTCTAAAATGTGAGGCTAGACCGCTTATAAAATGATGTCCATCAAAACCTAAAGCCAATGTCTTATTGAATAGCAGTAATAAGGAGGGTATGTTATGTTTCAGAATCAGGTCCGTAGCGGAAAAATAGGTGTCATAGTCAAGTACATTTAGATTATCTGTAACGGCTTTTCTTGTTAGGTTTTTACCAGAAAAACTTACGACTCTGTCAAAAATAGATAAGGCATCTCGCATAGCACCATCGGCCTTTTGAGCAATAATATGCAAAGCGTCATCATCAGCGACTATTCCTTGGTTTTTAGCAATATACTTGAGGTATTCGGCCGCATCTTTAACTGTGATCCGTTTAAAATCAAATATCTGACATCGAGAAAGTATAGTTGGTATGATCTTATGCTTTTCGGTAGTTGCCAAAATAAAGATTGCATGCTTTGGCGGCTCTTCCAATGTTTTTAAGAATGCATTAAAAGCCGATTGTGAAAGCATGTGTACTTCATCAATAATATATACCTTGTATTTGCCTACTTGCGGCGGAATACGTACTTGGTCAATTAAATTACGAATATCATCTACTGAGTTGTTCGAAGCGGCATCCAACTCAAAAATATTAAATGCAAAATCCTCATCCTCACGCTCGGTGCCATCTTGGTTTATTTGTTTTGCAAGAATTCTTGCACAGGTTGTTTTGCCTACACCTCGCGGCCCACAAAACAATAAAGCCTGCGCCAAATGATTATGTTCAATGGCATTCAGTAATGTATTGGTAATAGCCTGTTGACCCACAACATCTTTGAATGTCTGAGGTCTATACTTTCTAGCTGATACAATAAATGGCTCCAATAGCAGTACTTTATATGGCATTTTTGATAATACCAAGGCTTCTTTACAAATATAGAAATAGCGGGGTATTCTTCTATTTATTTAAGATGGATTAAACACTTTTTTATCAACAATTCGATTAAATTTGCCCCGAGCAGGCCACCTTATCGCTGTTCGCTGTTCGCGAATGGAGGAAAGTCCGGACACCATAGTGCATCATAGCGGGTAACACCCGTCTCCCATTTTTGGGACGGACAAGTGCAACAGAAAGAATGTACAGATAATGCTGTAGTGAAATCAGGTAAACTCTATGCGGTGAAACGCCATGTAAATCAGTGTTTGAGGGCTGCACGCTCGAGCTGAAGGGTAGGCGGTTAGAACCTATGGGTAACCATAGGTCCAGATAAATGATAAGGAAGGCTTTACGGTCTTACAGAATCCGGCTTATGGCCTGCTTTTTTATTCAAAATTCCCTAAACAAAAGGTTGCTTAATTGAAGGGCTTGGGTCAGAAAACCATTTTGGTCCATTTTCTGTCATATATACGCAATCCTCTAGTCGTACACCAAACTCCCCAACTATTGAAATATTAGGTTCTATACTAAAACACATTCCGGGCTCAATAAGTAGTTCGTTTCCTCGCACGGCATTTCCCCATTCATGACCATCCATTCCAATACCATGACCAGTTCTATGTGGTAATCCGGGGAGTTTGTAATCCGGTCCAAAACCGGCATCGGTCAATACTTTTCGAGCGGCCTCGTCTACATTATGTAAGGGGGCTCCAACTTGTGCTGCGCTATAACCAGCTGATTGCGCTTTTTTCTCTAATACCCATATCTCTCTTTGACGTTCGGTTGGCTCAGCTCCAAAAACGATGGTTCTACTAATGTCAGAATTATAACCGTGAACCGTACAACCACAGTCAACTAAAACAACATCACCTTTCTTTAATATTTGTGGTTTGGTACTACCGTGGGGAAAAGCAGAAGCTTCGGCAAAATTTGCCATTGCAAACGCATGATTAGCTCCTAAAGCTCTATGTGCACTGGCCACTACAGGTGAAAAATCTGACGGACTGGAGCCTACTTTTAAATTCTGAAACCCCATTTGTATAGCCTCTATTGTTATATTGGTAGCCCGCTGCATTAAAGCTATTTCTGCGGAGGTTTTTATAATTCTGCAGGGAATGGTAATTGGGTCAGCACTAACATATTCAAAATGTGGAGCTTCTTTCTTAATGCCATTATAAATGAAAAACCGTAATCTTTCCTCAATGCCAATCTTGCCATTTATGATATTGGATTCTTTAAGCGATACAGCGATTTGTTCATAAGGGCTTTCATCTTCTTGCCAAGCATATATCTTACCTTTCACCTTTAGTATTTCTTCTAAACGATCCTTCTCAAACCCGGGACATATATAACTTAAACTTCCAGAAGCTGGAATTATGGCAACAAGTGGACGTTCACTTGGCCACCACGAGAGGCCTGTAAAATATTTGAGGGAGGTTCCAGCATCTAATATCAGGGCATTCACACCTTGTTCAACCATCAGATTTTGGGCTTTTTGTATTCTGCTTTTTATTTCTCCCAAGGATATTGGCGATACGTCTTTTATCATAGATTTTACTTGATTTGGTTCTTGCTGGCCGATTTTTTCGTTCTTAGAAGTGCATGAAATTGCGCTGGCAGTAATGGCGGCGCCAGCACCTATGATTGATTTATTGATAAAGTTTCTTCTTTTCATCTTTAAAAAGTAAATGAGTTACAATTAGTATTTAAAAATAAGGTATTTAATGTTTTGAAGGATGAATGCGGTAAATAACTATTCTTTATCTATAATTTTAAAAAAACTAAAAACACTACCACCATATCTGCGTTGATTGGCGAAATATTCCAAACCAGAGAGGTCAGTATGTTTTGAATGTTCAACAATCAGGACTCCACCTTCAAGTAGGATACTATTTTTGAATACCAATTCAATTAGTTTAGAAAAATCTTCTAGAGGTAAATTGTAAGGAGGGTCTGCAAAAATAACATCTGCTTTCGTAGAGCATTTTTCCAAGAAACTAAATACATCACTTTTAATGGTGGAAATTTCAAAACCTAACTCATTAGAAATTCTATCGATGAATTTGACACAACCATAATTGGCATCTATTGCCGTGATGTCACCAGTGCCTCTTGAGGCAAATTCAAAACTAATGTTGCCTGTACCCGCAAACAGATCAATAAGTGAAACATCCTCAAAATAATAGCTGTTATTTAATATGTTGAAAAGAGCTTCCTTGGCCATATCGGTTGTTGGTCGAACAGGCAAGTTCTTGGGTGCAGTTATTCTCTTACTTTTATGGGTGCCTGATATTATCCGCATTACAGAGCGTTTAGAACTGTGAAATCTATCGATTCCTCATTATCAGCGGCCATTGGGTAAGAGGTTACGGAGGGAATAAAAATGGATATATCTTTCACATATTGATAGCAAAGGTCATAAACGTCGTCACCTTCCTCAATTGAGCCAAATAATTTCAATTTTGTGTTTTCGGTATCCAATTTTAATTGTTCCAGCGTAAAGAGTAAATAGTAAATAAAATCCTCTTTAGATGTAAAAGTAAAACTGTTATACAAGAGCAGTTTTTTTTGTGCTATAATTGTGATGTCCATTTGTTGGCCATCGACGTGAGCATAACAAATAGGTTCTTTGCTTGTCCCCGAATTATTCAATAGGGCTTGAACAAGAACAGTGCCGTTGTGCTTGTACTCAAACTCACCAAACAAATCAAAAATGTAGTTATTAATGTTGACAAAGGGAACATATACATTGACCATGTCATAATTGTCCAGTTCATCATAAGCAATATGATCGTTGGCAAGTATCTTGGTGTTGAATTTTAAATAGTTCGCCAATTCACTTTCATCAAACAACGACTTTGGAACAAAACTAAAAAGACCATTACTGTGCACGATTACGACTTCAGAAAATTCTTTGGATTTCAAATCATGGGTTTCTAGTAGTTGTTCTAGGTTCTTTTGAATTTCAAAAGGATTCAGATTTTTAGGAAAAGTCAATCTATCGGACTTTAGAATAATATTCCCAATAGTATCCAAGACACAAAAAGAAAGTCCATTCAAGCTAACTTGAATGGACAGTTTGTTAAAATTTTCCAAAGAGTTATCCTCAGTATTATTTATCTTCTTTTTTGTCATAAATCGGTGGCCAGTTACCACTTGTACTAACTTGCTCCATAGAACCAACTTTGATTACATCGCCATTTACTTCTTCAACACTTATCTGTGCATTTTCACGATCAAGTAAATCTTTGGGTTGGTCTCCCAGTATAACGTTCTTTTTTACTTTAACTTCAAATACAGGAGCTTTGTAACCTCCTTTGTCAATAATCGCAGATTTCATTTCAAATTTTTCACCACCAATTGCTCCAGGAACATTCATAAGGCTTTTATAACGATCATCATTCTTAAACAAAGAATCCTTAACCGAAACAAAACCTAAGGTGTCAATGAGTTTTACTTCTCTTAAAAGTTCAATGCCATAGGTTTTATCCATCTCCATATAAGATGAATCTCTTTGCTGTGTAATAGTATATTTGCCAGATTCTACAAAACTAATCAACCTTTTAAAATCGTTGGCATACGTACCATTAACAGTCTTATGAGCTTCTTGTGCATTTCTTATATCCTTCAACTTGGATACAACTTTCGCATAGCGCTCCTGTTTTACCTTCTTAAACTCAATAGGTCCTGTAACTGATTGATAAATAAGGTATCCAAATCCGATACAAGCAATCCAAAGTACAATTTGTATTATGGTCTTCATTTCGTATGTGTTAATTTTAATTTAGTGGTTAACACAAATCTACAATTTTTTTGCAAACTGCCTAATATTTTATTACCAGATTTATGCTGGTCAGTTTTTCGGGAATTTGGATGTTTTTATCCTCTTATATGAAAGCATAATAGGCTTGACGTGTACTGTTTTAGCCCTCTATCATTTATATTTTGGTCAATGTAGCAATTTCTGGTTTTAGCATAGAATATTCTTATTATGACCCTCATCACCAATAATCCTCTTTATATTTGGATTCTATGAACACGCTTACCGACTCATCGTTTTTTGCCATCCTAAAGGAAAAATTTCCACATGAACCTACTCCAAAACAATCTGTTGCCTTGCAACAATTGGCGAGTTATGTGCTGTCCAAGGAAAAAGAACGCTTGTTTTTGTTGAAAGGATTTGCGGGAACAGGAAAAACCACGATTGTCGGTACCTTGGTGAACAATTTATGGCGAAGTACCATGAAAGCTGTGCTCATGGCACCTACAGGAAGGGCGGCCAAAGTGATGTCAAATTATTCAAATACCCAGGCTTTTACAATCCATCGGAAGATATACTTTCCCAAAAAGCAGACCGGAGGGGGAGTTCAGTTTGTTTTGGCACCCAATAAGCACCGTGATACGATATTCATAGTCGACGAAGCCTCAATGATTCCTGATACTCCGGCAGATTCCAAATTGTTTGAAAATGGTTCTTTGTTAGATGACCTTTTGATGTTCACTTATTCAGGACATAATTGTAAGTTGATATTGATAGGGGATACTGCCCAACTTCCCCCTGTGCATTTAGATTTAAGTCCGGCTTTAGACGAAGGTAAATTATCTCTGAATTATAATAAAGAAGTAACCAGATTAGAGTTGGATGAGGTTGTACGACAGTCTGAGGACTCGGGGATTTTGGTTAATGCCACTATTTTAAGGGAGCAATTGCAAGGTACTTTTTTTGATGACTTTAAGTTTGATGTTAGCGCCTATTCAGATATTGTTAGGTTAGTTGATGGTTATGAAATCCAAGAAGCTATAGATGCCTCATATTCTGAAAATGGCAAGGAAGAAACAACCATAATTGTGCGTTCCAATAAAAGGGCAAACCTCTATAATGAAAACATTCGAAGCCGTATTCTTTTTTTGGAAAATGACTTGGCGGTGGGTGATTATATGATGGTGGTCAAAAACAATTACTTTTGGTTAAAACCAACTTCCGAAGCTGGTTTTATTGCAAATGGGGATATAATAGAAATTCTTGAAATTTTTGCTATAAAAGAGCTGTATGAATTCAAATTTGCAGAAGTAAAAGTGCAAATGGTTGACTATCCCAACCAGCGCCCATTTGAAACTGTTTTATTGTTGGATACCATTCAGGCAGTAACGCCTTCTTTATCGTATGAAGATGGCAATAAATTGTATCAAGAGGTAATGAAGGATTATGCTCATGAAAAATCAAAATACAAGAAGTTTTTGGGTGTAAAAAACAATAAATATTTCAATGCGCTGCAGGTGAAATTCTCTTATGCCATAACCTGCCATAAATCTCAAGGAGGGCAATGGGATACAGTTTTTGTGGAGCAGCCCTATTTGCCCAATGGCATTGACAAAGAATATCTACGTTGGTTGTATACCGCAGTTACCAGAGCCAAGAAACAATTGTATCTCATTGGTTTTAAATCTGATTTTTTTCTTGAAACGGAATAACTTAATTTAGTGAAAAGTATAAGAAATGAACTCTGAAACAATAATAAGCATATTCTTGGGTGTCGGCTTGGCCGCATCTGTTGGTTTCCGTGTTTTTCTGCCATTGTTTGCTTTGAGCCTTGCCTCTTATTTTGGGGTCTGGGAGCTTAATGAAAGTTGGCAATGGATAGGGAGTATGGCGGCTTTGATAACGCTTGGAGCAGCAACTTTAGCTGAGATATTTGGCTATTTTATTCCATGGGTAGATAACCTTTTGGATAGTATAGCTATACCGCTAGCTGCGATTGCCGGTACGGCTGTAATGGTCTCAACGGTTGCAAATTTGGATCCTGTAGTTACTTGGTCTTTGGCAATTATTGCTGGGGGCGGTACGGCCACAGCAATAAAAGGAGCCGGAGCTTCAACTAGATTGGCTTCGACAGCAACAACTGGAGGAGTGGCCAATCCATTGGTTTCAACCGTGGAGACTGGAACTGCATTGGTTGTATCTGCCGCTTCGATTTTTGCACCTATATTAGCAGCTTTTTTGGTCATTGTTATTTTGGTATTCGTATTTATGATATATCGAAGATTAAGACCAAAGGCGAAAAGTAATTAATCAATCAAAAGAGAAATAAGTGAAGATTATTGCCATGATTCCTGCCCGTTATGCGGCTTCCAGATTTCCAGCAAAATTAATGCAGGACCTTTCTGGAAAACCGGTAATTCTTAGAACCTATGAGGCTGCTGTCAGTACAAGATTATTTCATGAGGTTTATGTGGTTACCGATAGTGATATCATATATGAGACAATTGTAGAGGCTGGTGGTAACGCCATTATGAGCATTAAAGAGCATGACTGCGGTAGTGACCGTATTGCTGAGGCTGTTATGAATATGAATGTTGACATTATTGTGAACGTACAAGGTGATGAACCTTTTACCGATCGCGAAAGTTTGGCAAGTGTTCTTAAGGTTTTTAAAGAAGATCATACCGAGGAGATAGACTTAGCTTCACTTATGGTAAGGATTAATGATTGGGAGGAAATAAACAACCCTAATACTGTAAAGGTTATTGTTGATAATCGTAATTTCGCACTCTATTTTTCAAGATCTCCAATTCCTTATCCGAGAGATGAGGATATAGAGAATATTTATTACAAGCACAAAGGTATTTATGCTTTTAGAAAACGTGCTCTGATGGATTTTCAGCGATTGCCTATGTTGCCTTTAGAGGCCAAAGAAAAAATTGAAGCTATCAGGTATTTGGAGTATGGCAAGAAAATTAAAATGGTAGAAACTGTTGTTAGCGGAATTGAAATTGATACCCCTGAAGATTTAAAAAGAGCTCAAGACGCATGGAAGTAGATTTTAGCAACATCAAAGTAATTGGTTTTGATGCTGATGATACGCTTTGGGTAAATGAGACTTATTTTAGAGAAACCGAGGAGCAATTTGCGAACTTGTTAGAAGGTTTTGAGACCAAGAATAAAATTGATCAAGAATTGTTCAAAAAAGAAATGGACAATTTGGAATTATACGGTTACGGTATAAAAGGATTTATGCTTTCTATGATTGAATCCTCTCTTGAATTGTCAAATAACAAAGTTTCGCAAGCAACTATTCAGGAAATATTGAATCTTGGAAAGAGAATGATTGCCCATCCTGTCGAATTGTTAGATGGGGTCAAAGAAGTACTAAAAGAACTGGGTGATAAATATCGTTTGATTGTTCTGACCAAAGGTGATTTGTTAGATCAGGAACGAAAGCTCGAAAGATCCAGTTTATCAAATTATTTTCATCATGTAGAAGTGCTGAGCGATAAAAAAGAAGAGAATTATAAAAACCTATTAGAACATCTTGAAATAGAGGTTGATGAGTTTTTAATGATTGGTAATTCCCTAAAATCCGACGTGTTGCCTATTATAAATATTGGGGCCAAGGCTGTCCATGTTCCTTTTCATACCACGTGGCAACACGAACAGGTATCATTTGAGGACGAAGATTATGATTATCTCAAAATAAATAGTTTAAAGGATGTCTTGGACTATTTGAATTAATGCTATGAAATTGAAGAATAAAAAAGGTATTGAAAATACATCCTCAGGTGTTAATGAGAAGTTTAGAAACTTTCCCATGGTACCTCGAGTGGTTTTTGGCAAAGGAAGTTTCAATCAATTAGGTGAAATATTAATGCCAAAACGAAAGCATTCTGATTCTCCATTTATTTTTTTGGTTGATGATGTTTTTGAAGGAAATGAATTAACTCGAAGAATTCCTGCAATATTTTGTGATCAAATTATTTTTGTTTCAACAGCGGAAGAACCCAAAACCCACCAGGTTGATGCTTTGGTACAAAAGATAAGGAATGATTTCTCTGAGATTCCCTCTGGAATTGTGGGAATAGGAGGCGGGTCTATAATGGATTTGGCAAAGGCTGTTGCCATTATGATGAACAATGAAGGTAGTTCTTCTCTTTATCAGGGTTGGGATTTAGTCAATAAACCATCAATATATCATGTTGGAATACCAACAATAAGTGGAACTGGTGCAGAGGTCTCAAGGACAACAGTTTTATTGGGTCCTGAAAAAAAATTAGGAATTAACTCAGATTATACAACTTTTGATCAGGTCGTATTGGATCCAGATTTAACAAAAGGAGTTTCAAGAGAACAATGGTTTTATACGGGAATGGATTGCTATATTCACTGTATTGAATCTCTAAATGGTACTTTTTTGAATGCATTTAGTCAGAGTTATGGTGAAAAGGCCTTTGAACTTTGTAAGGAAGTGTTTCTAGATGACCTTACCCCCTGTGAATCAAGAGATAAATTAATGATGGCATCTTGGCATGGAGGCATGAGTATAGCCTATTCACAAGTAGGTGTTGCACACGCTATGAGTTACGGGTTATCATACCTTTTAGGCGTAAGGCACGGTCTTGGAAATTGCTTGGTTTTCCAGCATTTAGAAGAGTTTTATCCTGAAGGTGTGGCATTGTTCAGGATAATGCGCGAAAAGCACGAAATTCAATTACCTGAAGGGTTATGTAAGAATTTATCGGAGGATGAATTCAATACAATGATTTCTGTATCTATGGGCATGATTCCTTTATGGGAGAATGCTTTGGGTAAAGGTTGGGAAAAAATAATTACACCTGCCAAGCTAAAATCAATCTACCAAAAAATTTAGAAATATTGGATGCATAAACTTGGGAAGTTCATTTATTATAGATTACTGGGTTGGAAAACAGTAGGTGAGTTTCCAAAATTGGATAAATGTGTTGTTGCGGTGGTACCACATACCAGTTGGGTCGATTTTTTTTTAGGATTGTTAATTCGTAGTGTAATTAATCAAGATATAAATTTCATTGGCAAAAAAAGTCTTTTTACCCCCCCTTTTGGCTGGTTTTTTAGGTGGATGGGAGGAGCACCGATCGATCGTTCAAAAAGCAATGATACAGTTACTGCGATAGCCAATATATTCAAGGAGAAAAAAGTATTTCGGTTGGCATTATCACCTGAAGGCACTCGTAAAAAGGTTGATAAGTGGAAGACGGGATTCTATTATATAGCAAAAACTGCAAACGTACCAATCGTACTTGTAGCTTTCGATTATGGTAATAAGCAGATTAAATTTTCTGAACCACAAATTCCTTCAAAAAATTTGAATGAGGATTATAAAACGTATATTTCTTTTTTCCAAGGGGTGGTGGGCAAAATACCTGAGTATGGTATTTGAATTGATTATATCATAACGAATCAAGTAAAACCACGATTCATTTTTATTGTTCTTGGATATTAATTACTCCTCCATTGTATGATACACATTCTGTACATCATCATCTTCTTCGATTTTTTCCAATAGTTTTTCGACATCGGTAGTTTCTTCTTCAGTAAGTTTTTTAGTTACTTGTGGTATTCTTTCAAAACCTGAGGAGAGAATTTCTATTTCCCTTTTTTCCAATTCTTTTTGTATGGCTCCAAAACTTTCAAATGGGGCATAGATCAGAATTCCATCTTCATCAACAAAAACTTCTTCGGCGCCAAAATCTATCATTTCAAGTTCTAATTCCTCTGGGTCAATGCCCTCCGCCGGAATTCGAAAATTACAGGTGTGATCGAACATGAATTCCACAGAGCCAGACGTTCCCAAATTACCATTGCATTTGTTAAAATAACTTCTCACATTGGCAACAGTTCTTGTGTTATTATCCGTGGCGGTTTCTACCAAAATCGCAATACCATGGGGAGCGTAGCCTTCGAACAATACTTCTTTATAATCGCCTAGACTTTTATCTGTTGCCCTTTTAATTGCCCGTTCAACATTGTCTTTGGGCATGTTCACAGATTTGGCGTTTTGAATCACAGCCCTTAGTCTTGAGTTGGAATTAGGGTCAGGACCACCTTCTTTCACCGCCATTACAATGTCCTTTCCAATGCGTGTAAACGCTTTGGACATGGCGGACCATCTTTTCATCTTTCGTGCCTTCCTAAATTCAAAAGCTCTTCCCATTCTATTATTAGTTTATTTCAATGAAAGCAAATTTAATAAAATTTAACCCCTTGACAAGTCTAATTCAATGCTTAACGCTAGTCACTTTCTATTAATGCTTCAATGGTTTGGGCCAATTCAAAATCTTTCATTGTAACACCTTCCGCCTCATGGGTATTCAACCGTATATTTAATGTATTGTAGACATTACTCCAATCGGGGTGATGGTTCTGCGCTTCACACTCAAAAGCAATTCTGGTCATAATTGAAAATGCCTCTTTGAAATCTTTAAATTCAAAAGTGGTTTCTATTGCACCATCAACATACTCCCAACCTTCCAATATCTCCAGTTGTAGTCCAATTTCCACCTCGCTTAGTTTTGTCATAATTTTTGTTTTCACAAAGTTAAGAAAGCTAAATTCTTATGCAGGTCAAAATTAAATCAAAACATGATGGTCAATTATTTCTTGATACGAAGTTTGAAGATTTATGGGGAGTTTGTTGCTTTTGGAAAGCACGGCTAGATAATGATTATCATTGGTTGTATATATTCTTTTGAAGATTGGGTTGAATTTACCAATACGTTCAACAACATCTTTAATAAAATCCTCGTGATGAACCAGGTCTTTACTACCCAAATGAAAAACACCACTTTTGTTTTGGTTGATGAGGTAATGTACTTGTTGGGTCAATTTATCATCATGTGTTACATTCATGATTAGGTTAGGAAAGACTTCGAGTGGTTCATTATCCCATATGCGGTTCTTTATTTCTTTGATTCTTGGTGATGAATTCCCAAAAACCATCGGAACCCTCAATATTGCCATTTTCTGTCTTGGCAACCGTAAAAGCATATTTTCGATTTTGATTTTAAACCGACCATAAATACTTTCAGACAAAGTTTTGTCATTCTCGTAGGAAGGATATTTACTATACGCATCGAAAACATTGGCTGATGATATAAAAAATAATTTGCAATCATTTTCCGAAATATACTCCACCAGATGTTGGTGCGCTTGAATTTGAGCGGCAAAATTTCCTCTTAAGGCCGATATGATAATCTGTGGCCGAATATTTTCCAATAATTCGAAAATATCATCTTCTTCCAAATCATATTTAAAAAACTGTTGATTATTCTCGAAAGATCTTCGAGCGGAATAATAGGTGCCATAGGTGTCGAAATAGGAGCATAGTTCTTTATAGATAGCATTGCCTATAAAGCCACTAGCACCTAAAATCAATATTTTCTTACCGCCTTCCTCCATTAATCAATAATGCTTATTGATTTGTGATTTAGCCTTTGTAAAATGGTAGTTTTATTACCGAGGCAGGGACAGCATTTTTTCGTATTTGGATATTGATTTTACTGCCAACTTCTGTAAATATCTTTGGCACATATCCTAAGCCTATGCCTTTACCCAAGGAGGGTGACATAGTTCCTGAGGTAACTTCTCCAATGGTCTTTCCTTGTCCGTCTACAATATCATAACCCTGACGTGGAATTCCGCGATCGTCCAATTCAAATGCAATTAGTTTGCGCTTGGCGCCATGTTCTTTTTCCTTGGCCAGAGCTTCACTGTTTACAAAATCTTTTGTGAATTTGGTTATCCAACCAAGACCCGCTTCAAATGGTGAAGTTTCATCAGAAATGTCATTTCCGTAAAGACAATACCCCATTTCTAACCGTAATGTATCCCTGGCAGCAAGGCCAATTGGTTTTATTCCAAAATCAGCACCCGCTTCGAAAATCTTGTCCCATACTTGTTTTACTTCACTATTCTTACAGTAGATTTCAAAACCGCCTGAACCCGTGTATCCAGTTGCTGAGATAATTACATGCTCTAACCCTGCAAAATCAGCAACTACAAAATTGTAGAATTTTATAGCGCTTAAGTCTACTGAGGTAATACTCTGCATAGCTTCAACAGCTTTTGGACCTTGAATTGCCAATAAAGAATATCCTTCAGAGATATTCTTCATTTCCGCATTGAATTCATTGTTATATTTTGAAATATGATTCCAATCTTTTTCGATATTTGATGCATTGACAACCAAGAGATATGTTTCGTCTTTTACTTTATAAACGATTAAGTCATCTATGATACCTCCAGTTTCATTGGGTAAACAGCTGTACTGTGCTTTTCCTATGGTTAATTTAGAAGCGTCATTTGAGGTTACCTTTTGAATCAAATCCAAAGCGTTTGGTCCTTCAACCAAAAACTCTCCCATATGTGAAACATCAAAAACGCCAACACCATTTCTAACAGTCTCATGTTCAATGTTTACACCTTCATAAGAGACAGGCATATTATATCCTGCAAACGGAACCATTTTCGCTCCCAATGCTTCATGGGTTTCGGATAAAGCTGTATTCTTCATAAAAACTTGTTTTAAAAGTTGAGCAAATGTATTCAAAAAAACTTGATGATCAATACCTCTTTAATCAAAGTTGGGAATGAAGTAAAAGGGCTCTATTATTGATTTAGCAAGAACTGTTTAAGTTCAGTATACTCGCTGATTTTGACAGATTTTTTTTCCTTACCTATAACCTTTTGTATTTGGGGCGGTATTGCTGGGGAAATATTGATTGTTTCTTCCACAACATCCAAAAATTTAACAGGATGGGCCGTTTCTAAAAAGATACCAAAAGTGTTTGGATGGGATTTTTGATATTGTTTGAAACCCAAATAGCCTACAGCTCCATGAGGATCCGCTATATAACCAGATGTTTGCTTAATATGTTTCATGGCTTCTTTGGTCTCAAAATCTGTAAAAGAATAAGAGCTGAGATTTTTGTTAAGTGCTTCAAAATCATCATTGAACAAATGCCTGATTCTAATAAAATTACTTGGGTCACCAACATCCATGGCATTTGAAATTGTTGCGGTGGAGGGTTTTGGATGATATGTTCCAGTCCTCATAAACTCAGGAACCGTATCATTTACATTGGTGGAGGCTACAAAGTGTTTTACGGGCATGCCCAAACGTTGGGCTACCATTCCTGCGCAGATATTTCCGAAATTTCCGCTTGGCACGGAGAAAACAATTTCTTTGTATTCTGCCTTCACTTGCTTGTAAGCAAATAGAAAATAAAACAACTGGGGTAGCCAACGAGCAACATTGATTGAGTTTGCGGAAGTCAACTGCATATAATCAAGCAAATCCGTATCTATGAATGCTGTTTTTACCATTTTCTGGCAATCGTCAAAAGTGCCGTCAACCTCCAAGGCTGTAATATTGTTCCCAAGCGTTGTAAGCTGTCTTTCCTGTATGTCGCTTACCTTTCCACTGGGGTATAGAATTACTACGTTCACCCCGGCAACTCCAAGAAAACCATTCGCAACTGCCCCACCTGTATCTCCTGAAGTAGCAACCAACACAGTAACCTCATTATTAATACTTTTTGAAAAATGGCCTAAACATTGGGCCATAAATCTGGCTCCAACATCCTTGAAGGCCATTGTTGGGCCGTGAAAGAGTTCTAGAGTCGCAATATTTTCCTCAATTTGGACAAGAGGAAATTCAAAATCCAATACCTCTTTGAGAATTGCTTTTATAGCATCATCGGGAATCTCATCGTAAACGAATTGACGAATGGCTTCAAATGCGATTTCAGTATTAGAGAGCGATTCTATATTTTCAAAAAAAGAACTGGACAAAGGGGTAATGCTTTCAGGAAAATAAAGTCCCTTATCAGGAGCTATTCCTTTTATAACAGCATCTTTGAAAGAAACGTTAGGTGCTTTTTTATTTAGACTGTAAAAGTTCATTTAGTTTAATATTTTAATGCCTTGGGTATTTATTTTAGAGACGTGTACATCATAGTCTATCTGAATATTTTGATAAACTCGAGACATTGCCAGAGCTACCTCTTGCGCAATACTTTCTCCTTTGCTAAAAGCGAAAATTGAAGGGCCAGAACCTGAAATACCACACCCTAAAGCCCCTGCCTCCATAGATTTTGTTTTAACTTCATTAAAACCTGGTATCAGAATAGAGCGAATTGGTTCAACAATATGATCAACCAAAGAGCGTCCTATTAAATCATAGTCCTCTGTAAACAGACCGGCAATCAACCCGCCTACATTGCCCCATTGTTTAATACCATCTTTTAACGAAATGTTGGTTTTTAAAATTTTTCTTGAATCAGAAGTCTTCACCTCAATTTGAGGGTGAATAATCGTTGCGTATAGTTCTGATGGGCTGTTTATTGGAATAATATCTAAAGGGTTATAGCTGCGTACTAAGGTAAACCCACCAAATAGGGCAGGGGCTACATTATCGGCATGGGCTACGCCACTGGCCAATTGTTCTCCTTCCATAGCAAATTCTACCAATTTAGAAGTTGGGAACGGTTCATCCAATAATTGGTTCATTGCCCAAACGGCACCTGTTGAACTAGCTGCACTGCTCCCAATTCCGCTACCTGCTTTAATATTTTTAAAAATCTCAATTTCAAAACCACCTTCGTATCCACTAGCTTCTAAAAGAGCCATACCAGCAACACCAGCAACATTTTTTTCTGTTTCTAAGGGTAGATCCTGTCCTACCAATTTTGTTATCCGAATACCTTTTTTTGCCACTTTATGAATGACCATTTCATCACCAACTGTATCCAAGGCAACACCTAGGACATCAAATCCACAAGAAATATTGGCTATAGTAGCTGGGCAAAAAACTCTAATTGATTTCATGATCTAAAAGTTACCAATTCTAATAATATCAGCAAAAATTCCTGATGCCGTAACATCGGCTCCTGCTCCCGCCCCTTTGATAATCATAGGTAGGTTAGGATAGCGTTCGGTATAGAATAGGACAATGTTATCACTGCCTTCAAGATTATAAAAATCGTGACCCTTTGGAATTTGTTGCAATCCTACTCTGGCCTTTCCATCTTCAAATTGCGCCACATATTTTAACTTACTATCCGCTTCCTGAGCCTTTTTATATAATTCCTGAAACGAAGCTTCATGTTTTTGTAACGAAACAAAAAAGGCATCATTATTGTTTGTATCCAAACTCTCTTGAGGTAAGAATGATTTGTTTTCAATATCATCGATTTCAAGTTGATTTCCACTCTCTCGCGCAAGAATCAGGATTTTCCGCATCACATCGATACCGCTAAGGTCTATTTTTGGGTCAGGTTCCGTATAACCTTCTTCTTGTGCCTTTTTAACCACATCCTGAAATGTTGTTTTATCATCAAAATTGTTAAAGACAAAATTTAAGCTGCCAGAAAGCACAGCTTGTATTTTCTGGACTTTGTCACCTGAAGCAATAAGATGTTTAAGGGTGTCAATTATTGGTAACCCTGCACCAACATTCGTTTCGAATAGGAACGGTGCATTGTACTCCCTGGACAATTCTTTAAGATCTAAATAATTTGAATAGTTAGATGAACAGGCTATTTTATTACAAGTGACTACAGAGATACTATTTTCCAAATACGAATTATAAGTTTCAGAAACTTCTTCACTCGCAGTATTATCAACAAAAATACTATTGCGATAATTCAGTTTATTGACGGTTTCAAAGAATTTTGACTTGTCAGCTTTTTCGCCTTCAGACAAAAGTGATTCCCAATTTTTCAAGGATATCCCGTCTTCATCAAAAACCATGGTCCTTGAGTTAGATATGCCAATAACCCGGGGATTTAACTTTAAGTTCTCTTTCAGGAATTTTTTCTGTTGTTTTATTTGGTCAAGGAATTTGCCTCCAACATTTCCAACTCCCATAACAAAAAGGTTCAGTTGTTTTATGTTTTCTTCAAAAAACTCTTCATGCAGCGAATTCAAGGCTTTTTTTACATCTTCTTTATTAATGACTCCCGAAATATTACGTTCGGAAGCACCTTGTGCAATAGCTCTTATATTCACATTGTTTCTGCCAAGAGTACTGAACATTTTACCGCTTAGCCCTTGATGACTTTTCATGTTATCTCCTACCAAAGCTATAATTGCCAAATTGGATTCAACAATAACAGGCTTTATTTTTCCACCACTAATTTCATAAGCGAATGCATCATTCACACTCTGTTCAGCTTCTGCCACATCATTTGCGGAGACGCCAACACATATTGAATGTTCAGACGAAGCCTGTGTAATTAGGACCACACTTATATTGGATTGGGAAAGCACCTCGAAAAATCGTTTGGAAATCCCTGGAACACCTACCATTCCCGGACCCTCAAGAGAAAGTAGTGCTATGTTTTCCACATGGGTGATTCCGCGCACTGTTTTTCCTTCTTCGTTTCTGTTTTTAGTAATTATGGTTCCTGCGTTTTCAGGATCAAAAGTATTTTTAATTTGGATTGAAATGCCTTTTGATAGTACAGGTTGAATAGTGGGCGGATAAAGTACTTTGGCTCCAAAGTGGGAAAGTTCCATCGCTTCCTCATAGGAAATATGAGGTATAGCTTTCGCCTGTTTTACCAATCTTGGATTTGCAGTATACATTCCACTGACATCGGTCCAGATTTCCAATAATACAGCGTTTATAGCTGCTGCAATGATTGCTGCGGTATAATCTGACCCGCCACGACCTAATGTTGTCGACCCTCCATTCTCTGAGGACGCAATAAAGCCTGCAAGAACAATTATTTTATGAGGTGTTTTAAAGATAAAATCTCTACATAATTCGTCCGTGAGCTTAAAGTTTACCGCAGCTTTACCATTTATTTCATTGGTTTTGATTAGCTCCCTACTGTCTTTTTGAATTACATCCAATCCAGATTCAGAGAAAAACTCTCCTATAATATATGATGACAAAAGTTCACCATAACTTACTATTTTATCAGAAAGCTTAGGAGTAATTTCCCCTATTAAAAAAGCTCCTTCCAAAAGCGTCTCCAAAGTATTGAGTTCACTTTTAACTTTACTTAGAACTCTGCTCTGGGAATTGATTGGTATCAGTTCCTTTATTGTATTTAAATGCCTTTCTTCAACCTCCTGCAAAAAAGATTTATATGAATCATCCTGTAAAGCCGCAAGGTTGGCCGTATTCAATAATAAATCAGTTACTCCACCAAATGCCGATACAACTATTACAGTTTTAGCGCTATCTGAAAGAGAAACAATGTTTTTTACTAGATTGATATTTTGGGCATTGGCAACTGAAGTGCCACCGAATTTTAAAACCTTCATTATATAACTTGATTAACTGAAACTGAGTGATTCTTTGCGGGAAACTGCAAAAACGGACGGATTATATGTAGTGTTTTACCCCAAAGGGGTTGTACGGGTAATCGTAGTATTGCATCCATTGATAAATGCAGAATATAAAGCTGATATGTCCGAATTGTTAAAAGGCATGCTTCGTTGTAAGAACCAAAAGTAGTACTTTTGACTTGCTAATCAAACGTTTCATTCGATTTTTACGGAATCGATAAAATTCGCCAATAATTCTTACTGAATGAAATTTTTTACCTCGGATCAGATATACGCTGCTGACAAATTCACAATTGAAAAACAGCAGATTTCCAGTAATGAACTTATGGAGCGGGCTGCTGTTCAGATATTTAACTGGATGCACTTGAGAATGCAAGGCGCGCAGGTCAAAATCCATCTATTTTGTGGTATTGGCAATAATGGCGGGGACGGAATGGCCCTGGCAAGGCATTTAAAGGATCATGGTTATAATATTGAAGTGAATGTGGTCAATTATAGTGATAAGCGATCCAAAGACTTCTTAATTAATTTAGATAGGCTCAAAGATCGTAAGATTTGGCCCCATTTTCTGGAGAGTGATTGTGAGTTTCCAGTGATTGGCCCAGACGATATTATTGTTGATGCCATTTTCGGAATTGGTTTGAATAGGACTCCCGATATTTGGGTTGCCAACCTAATGAAGCATATCAATGATTCAAGAGCGTTTGTTCTTGCCGTTGATATACCATCAGGGGTTTTCATGAATAAATCCGTTGAGGATGAAGATGCGGTGGTAAAGGCAAACCATGTGCTGAGTTTCCAAGCTCCTAAATTGGTTTTTTTCTTACCAGAAACAGGCGTTTATAGCAATCAGTGGGAGGTATTGGATATTGGTTTGGATGCTGAGTTTTTGAATAAGATAGAAGCGGAATATGAATTAATCGGGAAGAATGAAGTGCTCCCAATGTATATTCCTAGGGAAAAATTCTCTCATAAAGGCACTTTTGGTCATTCTTTGATTATAGGAGGCAGTTATGGAAAGATAGGTGCAGTTTCTTTGAGCGCTAAGGCCTGTTTGAATATTGGAAGCGGATTGGTTACAACGTATGTGCCTCAATGTGGATATTTACCTATTCAGACTTATTTACCAGAAGCTATGGTTTTAACTGATAAGAACGAAAAGATCATAAGTGAAATCAAGTTTGATATGGAGCCATCGGTAATCGGTGTTGGTGTTGGTATTGGAACTGAAAAGGAAACTGCTGATGCTTTTTCCATTTTTCTGGACGCGGTAAAAACGTCATTGGTTGTTGATGCAGACGGATTGAATTTGCTTGCAGCTAACAAAAGTTTGTTGAAGAAACTACCCTCAAAAACGATTTTAACACCGCACCCTAAGGAATTAGAACGCTTGATTGGAAAATGGAAGAGCGATTTTGAAAAGTTAAGGAAGGCAAAGGCATTTTCAAAAAAATATGATGTTATTCTAATTGTTAAAGGAGCCCATACCATAACCATATACGAAAATAAAGGCTATGTAAATACCACAGGCAACCCTGGTATGGCTACAGCGGGAAGCGGAGATGTACTAACAGGAATTGTTACCGGTTTAATAGCACAAGGGTATGATGCTTTAAATGCCGCGATCTTTGGTGTTTATCTACATGGTGTAGCAGGGGACATTGCTGTTGAGCAAACAGGATATCAAGCGCTTACAGCATCAAAAATGATTGATTCAATTGGTATGGCGTATATAGATTTGTTCAAAGTACCTGAGCCACCCGTAGAGGAAACTCCACAGGAGAAAGAATAGTTTTTTTATCTAGGAACCTTTTTTTGCGGCTTTAACACGTTTTTTCACCCAAGACAATGCATTATCATATTCTATGAAGAACTTCATTGGTTTTTTGTAGAACAGTTTCTCGATTTTGAAGTTATGCATATCTATTTCCTTCACGGAAACAATGGCAAATGCCTTCATATTTTCAAGTTCTCTGAGATATGTATATACTGTTGGGTCAACAGCATATGAACTTTTTCGTAAACTAATGTATCCGAAAGGCCTATCTCTAAAATGTATTTCTGAAATTCCAATAATTTGATAAGCTCTTTCAAGAGTTAAAGTTGCTCCTTCCTCAAAAATAGCAACCATATGATTTTTATAAACTTGTACTACACCTATCTCTAAATGGTATTCCCTGACGATTATGGTTTTCTTGGTTGATCCCACGTGCATTTCATCTGTGTTATAGTGTCTGAAACGAATGTAATGGGAAGTGGTACTAAATAATAAAAAATTAGATTAAAGGCCTAAATATCGTATATACTGCCAAAGTTGAATGAACATTGCATTAATTTATTGAATAGAGAAAAATGACAATAAAAAAAGGGAGTCGATCAAATACGACTCCCTTATATTAATATTCTTACTGTTTACTATGTTTTAGAAGGCTTTTTAGCTTTTTTTATTTTTATTGTCAAGGCTTCTTTCTTTTTGTCTAATTCCATAAAAATGCTATCTCCCTCTTCAAGTTTTGAGTTCACGATTTCCTCTGCCAAAGCATCCTCAATATATTTTTGAATGGCTCTTTTCAAAGGTCTAGCACCATATTGTTTATCAAAGCCTTTTTCAGCTATGTAGTCCTTGGCTTCATCAGTTAGGCTCAGGTTGTACCCTATATCCTTAATACGGGCAAAAAGCTTTGCTAACTCAATATCTATGATTTTGTGAATGTCTTCTCGCTCTAAAGCGTTGAATACGATAACATCATCAATTCTATTTAAAAACTCAGGTGCAAATGCTTTCTTCAAAGCATTCTCTATTACACTTTTCTGATGACTATCGGCCTGTGATTTTTTGGCTGCGGTACCAAAACCTACTCCTTGGCCAAAATCTTTCAATTGTCTTGCCCCAATATTTGAGGTCATAATGATAATCGTATTTCTAAAATCAATTTTTCTACCCAGACTATCCGTTAAGAAACCGTCATCCAATACTTGAAGCATCATATTAAAGACATCTGGATGCGCTTTTTCGACTTCATCCAACAGAATAACCGAATAAGGTTTGCGCCTTACTTTTTCAGTTAATTGTCCGCCTTCTTCATACCCAACATATCCAGGAGGAGCTCCTACCAATCTAGAAATCGCAAATTTCTCCATATACTCACTCATATCAATACGAATAAGTGCATCTTCAGAGTCAAAAAGCTCTTTTGCCAAGACTTTTGCAAGTTGTGTTTTACCAACCCCGGTTTGACCGAGGAAAATAAACGAACCTATAGGTTTGTTTGGGTCTTTTAGCCCGGCACGGTTACGTTGAATGGCTTTGGCAACTTTGGCCACGGCTTCATCCTGTCCAATAACATTGGATTTAATAAGTTCTGGTAATTCTGCAAGTTTGTTACTTTCGGTTTGTGCTATTCTATTTACAGGAATTCCACTCATCATTGAAACCACATCGGCGACATTATCCTCAGAAACAACCTCTTTATGTAATTTACTGTCTTCTTCCCATTTTTCTTGGGCAACAGCAAGTTCTTTCTCTATTCTTTTTTCATCATCGCGCAGCTTCGCGGCCTCTTCATATTTCTGTTTTTTGACCACGCTGTTTTTTAGATCCTTTACATCTTCGAGCTGTTTTTCAAGCTCCAAAATCTGTTTAGGAACATCCATATTAACTATATGTACTCTTGATCCTGCTTCATCCAAGGCATCGATGGCCTTGTCTGGCAGAAATCTATCTGTCATATATCTATTGGTCAATTTTACACATGCAACAATGGCATCATCTGTGTACTCTACATTATGATGCTCCTCATATTTTCCTTTAATATTTTGGAGAATTTCAATCGTCTCACTTACAGATGTAGGTTCTACGATTACCTTTTGGAACCTACGTTCTAAAGCTCCATCTTTCTCTATATATTGTCTGTATTCATCTAAGGTAGTAGCTCCAATACATTGAATCTCACCTCTGGCCAAAGCTGGTTTGAACATGTTTGACGCATCTAAACTTCCGGTAGCTCCACCAGCCCCAACAATAGTATGGATTTCATCAATGAAAAGAATAACATCATCATTCTTTTCTAATTCGTTCATGACGGCTTTCATACGTTCCTCGAATTGCCCACGATATTTTGTTCCTGCAACTAGAGAAGCCAAATCCAACGTAACTACACGTTTGTTGTAAAGAATCCTAGATACCTTTTTGTTGATAATACGTAACGCCAAACCTTCAGCGATAGCACTTTTACCAACTCCAGGCTCACCAATTAATAACGGATTGTTTTTTTTACGCCTACTTAATATTTGAGAAACCCTCTCGATTTCTTTTTCGCGACCAACGACAGGATCTAACTTGTTCTCCTCTGCCATCATGGTTAAATCCCTACCAAAATTATCAAGAACAGGGGTCTTTGATTTTTTATTTCCTTTTTGTCCAGATGTTGAACCAAAAGTACTTTCTTTTCCTTCATTCGTATCATCAGAATCACTTGGAAAAGATTCAGAAGTAGGAGAATCAACGATGTCATCATCGCTTGTGATCATAAATTTAAACTGTTCTTTTACCCCATCATAATCAACTTTAAGTTTGTGAAGCAATTTGGTTGTAGGGTCATTTTCATTTCTGAGAATGCACAACAACAAATGAGCTGTATTTATTGAGGAACTCTGAAAGAGCTTGGCTTCGAGAAAAGTAGTCTTAAGAGCACGTTCTGCCTGCCTTGTCAAGTGAAGGTTCTTTTTATCTTTTTGAACACCACTGGGGTTGGGATTCGAAGGACTCAAAATTTCCACTTTTCTTCGTAAGTGGTCCAAGTCAACCTCCAAGGCGTCTAGAATACTTATTGCCTTTCCATTTCCATCACGTAAAAGTCCAAGCATCAAATGCTCTGTGCCAATAAAATCATGACCCAATCGCAATGCCTCTTCTTTGCTGTATGCAATTACATCTTTTACCCTTGGTGAAAAATTATCATCCATATATTCTCCTTATCATCAATAAAATTAGTAAAACTATAGCAATCTAGGTCAAATACCATACCTATAATCGATAAACATATCCTAAATGACGAAAAAAGCCACGAATTACAAAATAATTAACATTGAAATTATCAACCAAAAGAACTGTAAAAGGTGTTAATAAATTCTTGGATAAAGTATTTGATATGTGCATTGAAAGCTTTGAATTTACGTATATTGCCTTGCTTTTTTAACTAAAATAAATAGATAAAATATTAGAATGGCAGAAGGAGAAAAATTGATTCCTATTAACATAGAAGACGAAATGAAGTCTGCCTACATTGATTATTCAATGTCGGTCATTGTGTCACGTGCCTTGCCAGATGTCAGGGATGGTTTAAAACCTGTACACAGAAGGGTTCTTTACGGTATGCATGAATTGGGTGTTCGTTCAAACAGTGCCCACAAAAAATCTGCCCGTATTGTCGGTGAGGTTTTGGGTAAATATCACCCTCATGGTGATACTTCTGTTTACGACTCCATGGTGCGTATGGCACAAGAATGGAGTTTAAGGTATATGCTGGTAGATGGGCAAGGTAACTTTGGATCTATTGATGGTGATAGCCCGGCTGCCATGCGTTATACTGAGGCCCGTATGCGAAAGATCGCTGACGATATGTTGGCGGATATTGACAAAGATACAGTTGACCATCAATTGAATTTTGATGATTCTTTACAAGAACCGACGGTACTTCCGACTCGGGTTCCAAATTTATTAGTGAATGGGGCTTCTGGTATTGCAGTAGGTATGGCCACTAATATGCCGCCACACAACCTTTCTGAAGTTGTTGATGGTACTGTTGCCTATATTGATAATAATGATATTGAAATTGATGAACTTATTACTCATATAAAAGCACCAGATTTTCCAACAGGAGGCATAATTTATGGGTATGATGGTGTTAAGGAAGCCTTTCATACGGGTAGAGGAAGAGTAGTAATGAGGGCGAAAGCCGTTATAGAAGAAGTTCAAGGTCGAGAGTGTATTATCGTAACTGAGATACCTTATCAGGTCAATAAGGCGGATATGATTAAAAAGACCGCTGACTTGGTCAATGATAAAAAAATTGAAGGTATTTCAACTATTCGCGATGAATCGGATAGAAAAGGAATGCGTGTTGTCTATATTTTGAAAAGGGACGCCATTCCTAACATTGTACTGAACATGCTGTACAAGTATACAGCGCTACAATCTTCTTTCAGTGTAAACAACATTGCATTGGTCAATGGTAGACCACAAATGTTGAATGTAAAAGAGATGATCCATTACTTTGTGGAACATAGACATGAAGTTGTAGTAAGAAGAACAAAGTACGAGCTTAAAAAGGCCGAAGATCGGGCGCATATACTTGAAGGGTTAATTATTGCATCGGATAATATTGATGAGGTAATTGCGATAATAAGAGCTTCTTCCAATGCAGATCAAGCAAGGGAGAATTTGATGGAGCGGTTTAAATTGACTGAAATTCAAGCCAAAGCCATAGTTGAAATGCGATTGCGTCAATTAACTGGTCTTGAACAGGATAAGTTGCGTTCTGAATATGAAGAGGTTATTAAGACTATTGCCGATTTAAAAGATATCCTTGATAGAAAAGAGCGTAGAATGCAGATCATCAAAGATGAACTTCTTGAGGTTAAAGATAAATATGGCGATGAAAGACGTTCAGAGATAAACTTTGCAGGTGGTGATTTGAGTATTGAGGACATGATTCCGAATGAGCAGGTAGTTATTACTATTTCACATGCGGGTTATATTAAAAGAACACCATTATCAGAGTACAAAACCCAAAATAGAGGAGGAGTTGGACAAAAAGCATCGTCAACACGTAATGAAGATTTCCTAGAACATTTGTTTGTGGGAACCAATCATCAATATATGCTGTTCTTTACCCAGAAGGGTAAATGCTTCTGGATGCGGGTTTATGAAATTCCCGAAGGTAGTAGAACATCAAAAGGTAGGGCGATTCAAAACCTGATCAATATAGAACAAGATGATAAGGTGAAAGCATTTATCTGTACACAAGACCTTAAAGATGAGGATTATGTAAATAATCACTTTGTGATAATGGCCACTAAAAAAGGTACAGTTAAGAAAACTTCTTTGGAGCAATATTCAAGACCACGTCAAAATGGTATCAATGCCATTGGTATTCGTGAAAATGATGAACTTCTAGAAGCAAAACTAACTACAGGTACAAGTGAGATTTTCCTAGGTTTAAAGTCTGGTAAGGCCATTCGTTTTGAGGAAAGTAAGACTAGACCAATGGGGAGAAATGCTTCAGGTGTTAGAGGAATTAGGCTTGCCGATGATAATGACGAGGTAATAGGAATGGTGTCTGTTAACAACTTCGAGGACAATATTCTTGTGGTGTCAGAAAATGGGTATGGCAAAAGATCCAACATAGATGATTATCGCGTAACTAATAGGGGCGGAAAAGGAGTTAAAACCATTTCCATAACTGAGAAGACCGGTGGTTTGGTATCAATCAAAAATGTTTCAGATGCAGATGACCTAATGATAATCAATAAATCTGGTATCGCTATAAGAATGAGCGTAGAAGATTTAAGGGTTATGGGTAGGGCTACCCAAGGAGTTAAGTTGATAAACATTAAAGGTGCCGATAGTATTGCTGCTGTAGCAAAAGTGATGAAAGATGATGATGCGGTAGAAGAAGTTGACATCATGGATATTGAGGTGAAAACGGAAGATGGCACGGCTATTGATAATGATGCTAATGACGAAACAAAAGAATAATCAATAACACTAATATTTTAATTAAATCGAAATGAAAACTAAAATTTTAATACTTGCGGCAATGTCCTTCACAATGATTGGCTTTTCGCAAAAGAATGAGATTAAAGCTGCTGAAAAGGCCCTTAAAGGTGGTGATTCTGCAGGAGCAAAAACCTCACTTGAGGCAGCTTCTGGAATGATTTCTGGAGCTGATGCCAAAGTTCAGGCGCAATACCATTTTCTACGTGGTAGAATTTATGCTGATTTAGCAAAAAAAGGTGATAACAGCGCTTTTGATACTGCAATCACTTCTTTCAAAAAAGCCGACGAAATTGAAACTACCAGTGGGAAGGCCAAATATGGTAAGCTAATTACCGAGCACTTGGCAACTCTTGCTGGGGATTTGGTAAATTCTGCTGTCGAGGATAACGGAGAAAAAAAATACAAAGAGGCAGGAGAAAAACTCTATATGAGTTATAAACTCAGTCCAAAAGACACCATTTATCTTTATTATGCAGCTAGCAGTGCTGTTAACGGTGGGGAGTATGATCAGGCCTTAGGTTATTATAACGAGCTTAAAGAGTTGAATTATGATGGTGGAGGAATGGAGTACAAAGCCACTAATGTTTCTACTGATGAAGTTGAGGTGATGGATAAAGTCCAAAGAGATTTGATGGTAAAATCGGGAACTTATAAAGATCCACTTGATGAAAAAACTCCCTCTAAGACTGCGGAAATTGTTAAGAACATCGCTTTGATTTATACCCAGCTTGGACAGGATGATAAAGCTTTGGAAGCCTATAAGGCAGCAAGGGTTAATGATCCAAAAGATGTGAATTTAATCTTGAATGAAGCAAATTTACACTACAAATTGGGTGATAAGGAAAAGTTCAAGGCTTTAATGGCCGAGGCGGCATCAGTTGCTCCTGATAATCCAGATTTGCACTATAACATTGGTGTAATCAATATGGAACAGGGTAACATTGAAGATGCAAGGGCATCTTATCGCAAGGCTCTTGAAGTAAACCCAGGTTATACAAATGCTCAATTGAACCTTTCTACTACCTACGTAAACGAGGGTAACGGACTTATTGATGAAATGAATTCTTTAGGAAATTCAAGAGCTGATATAGCACGTTACGATGAATTGAAACAGCAAAAGGATAATTTGTTCAAAGAAGGTGCAATGGTTTTGGAGGATGCTTTAAAGATAAATCCTGATAACCAAGGTATTCTTACCCAATTGAAGAACATTTATGGTGCAATGGGTGACAATGAAAACTTTATGAGGTTGAAAAAACTTCTAGGTGAGTAATCCATTTCTAAGAAGAATAAAAAAACCTGGCCATATGGTCAGGTTTTTTTATATAATCTTTTTTAAGACCCGGAGTTGATGTGTGTATGTTTTGGTGTCGTTATTGAAAATTCCTGTATGGTCAATACGGTCTATCCTAACATGGCCATGAACATGAATAATATAATTATTGTCCATTATCAGTCCAACATGATCTATGATTCCTTCTTTATTGTCAAAGAATGCCAAATCGCCAGCTTCACATTCTTCAATAAAACTCAAAGCGGTTCCCTGTGTGGCCTGTTCAGCTGAATCACGAAGTAGATTGTGACCATTAATCCTATAAACCATTTGGGTCAAACCTGGAGCATCTACTCCAAAAGGGGTCTTTCCTCCCCATAGGTGGGGTGCATTTAAATATAAGAGTGCCGTATTAATAAGATTATCTTTTTCCTGCTTGGACGAAACTAAACTGCCTTCGTGAATATGTTTTGAATTCTTATGGAATACTGATCCAAGAACAATGGGTAAGAGGTTGCCCTTGTCCATCTCAACAAAAGAAACCAGATCAATTGTGTACTGGGGGGAAATATCAGTGTTTAGGTTATTGAACTCCCTTTCGTCCACCAACAATATCTGTAGGTTTTGAACCCAGCCTTCACATTTGTCAAAAGTAGATCTTATTTTGCTCCAATGCTTCCGTTCCTCTAGGACTTTGAAATGTTCACCATATAACAGTTGTGAAATCATCTCCGCAGTTTCTTCTGCTACAGATCTAATGGGGACTATACTTAATTGGCAAATACCGTATTGCATAAATATTGTGAAGGATCGGTTTAGTTTCTTTCCAAAATAATGGCAGATGCACCACCACCTCCATTACAAATTGCTGCCGCCCCTATTTTGGCATTATTTTGTTCCAAAACATTCAGAAGGGTTATCATTATTCGTGCTCCGGAACAACCCAACGGATGACCCAAAGACACCGCACCTCCGTTAACATTTACATTGGCATCATTTAATCCTAACAATTTCATATTTGCTAGGCCTACTACTGAGAAAGCTTCGTTAAATTCAAAATAATCAACATCATTAATTGAAATTCCTGCTTTGTCCAAAGCTTTTGGCAAAGCTTTGGCTGGAGCGGTCGTAAACCACTCAGGTTCGTGTGCCGCATCAGCGTAACTTTTTATTGTAGCAATTGGTTTCAGTTTTAATTCTATGGCCTTTTCAGCACTCATTAATACTATTGCCGCTGCCCCATCGTTTATCGTCGATGCATTTGCTGCCGTTACAGTACCTTCTTTAGTGAAAGCGGGCCTAAGGGCTGGTATTTTTTCAATTTTCACATTCTTGTACTCCTCATCTTCAGAAACAATAATGGGTTCTCCTCTTCTTTGAGGCACTTCTACGGGAATAACTTCATTAGCAAATTTGCCTTTACTCCAGGCATCTGACGATCTTTGATAAGATTGTATAGCAAAATTATCTTGGTCTTCTCGACTGAAGTTATGTTCCACGGCACAAGCATCTGCACAAACACCCATAGCGTTTTGATCATAAACATCGACCAATCCATCTTTTTGCATTCCGTCTATCAAAGAAGTGGGACCAAATTTTTGACCAGTTCTTAAGTGTACATAATGGGGAATTAGGCTCATATTTTCCATTCCACCAGCAACTGCAATCGAGATATCCCCTAGAGCGATTGCTTGCGCCGCTTGCATTACGGCTTTCATTCCAGAAGCGCATACTTTGTTTACTGTGGTACAGGGTACAGTATCGGGTATTCCGGCGAAGATTGCCGCCTGTCTAGCTGGGGCTTGTCCTGTGCCAGCTTGAACAACATTCCCCATAAGAACTTCATCAACAAGCTTTGGGTCTAAGTTAATTTTATCGAGCGCACCTTTTATGGCCGTCGCCCCTAATTTAGGTGCGGGAATAGTTGAAAGTGACCCCATGAAACTGCCAATGGGCGTTCTAACCGCCGAAACTATTACAACATCTTTCATATGTACATATTTTGATGTCCCAAAATTAATAAATTAAAGTGCAATCAAAATGGATGTTGCCGCAAAAGGTCTATTATATTTTCTATTTTTGATGATAGTAATGAATTAGATAAATACGCATTGGAAAAACTTTACAAAAACCAATCACTCATTTACAAGTACTTCTTATACGTTGTATCCATTTTTTGTATTGTTTTTTTCTTCCCAAAAGGAGGTAAATTCAAATATGAATTTCAAAAAGGGAAACCTTGGCAGTATGAAAACCTATATGCCCCTTTTGACTTTTCAGTAAAAAAATCATCTGATGAGATAGCTTCTGAAAGGCAAAAGGTGAATGAACGGCAGTTTAATTATTATAGATATGACGAAAGTGTATCAAACGAGGTTTTTGCCGATTTCGAAATTAAATTTTCTGAGATATTTAAAGATCGCCAAATAAACCAATCTCAGCTTACAGCTTTAAAAAGTGTTGGATTGGATGTTCTCGAAAGAATTTATAAAAATGGAATTCTTCTTAAACCCAATCAAAATGAAGAAGGAAAGCAAGTTTATCTAATAAAGCAAAATGCAGCTGATCAAATCAGTTTTGATGACCTATACAGAATCCAAGACATTGAGAACGTAACAGAAAGTGCTCTTAGAGAGCAGCGATTGGGAGAATATAATGCCACATTGCAATCGCTTTTCTTTGATTTGGTGAAACCGAATGTGGCTTATGATAATGACCTTTCTCAAAAAGCAATGGAGGAGGAGCTTTCTAAGATTTCCTTGACAAGAGGAACAATAGACGAAGGTAAACTTATAATTGCTAAGGGTGAGGTTGTAGAAGCGGATAATTATAATATTCTGGAATCCTTAAAGGATGAATTTGAGTCTGAGTTGTGGGCCTCAAATAATTATTATTTCATATTGGCAGGCTATACGGTATTGGTGGCACTGGTTTTGATGATGCTTTTTCTTTTTCTTAAAAAGTATAGACCTGAAATTTTTGAAAACGGGACCAAGGTTACTTTTATATTCATCAATATTCTATTGATGGTTTTCATTACAACTTTAGTGGTAAAATATAATGAGGCATATGTATTCGTAGTACCCTTATGTATTCTACCCTTGATTCTTAAGACATTTTTTGATGCGAGACTCGGGTTATTTGTGCATGTACTTACAGTGCTGATTTTAGGTTTTGTTGTTCCAAACAGTTTTGAATATATTTTTATCCAAATTATCGCAGGTATTGTTACGATTCTAACGGTATCAGAACTTTATAAAAGGGCAAATCTGTTTATTTCTGTTGGTCAGATAACATTGATTTATGTAGTTGGTTATTTGGCATTTCATATAATCCATGAAGGAAATCTGGACAATATTGTATGGTTGACTTTGGGGTTGTTTCTATTGAATGGAATGATAACCCTTTTTGTACAACCATTGATTTACGTTTATGAAAAGATTTTTGGATTGGTCTCTGATGTTTCTTTGCTGGAGTTGTCGGATACAAATTCCAAGTTGTTAAAAGAACTTTCGAATAAGGCGCCAGGCACCTTTAACCACTCATTGCAAGTTGCGAATTTGGCAGAAGCAGCCGCTAATGAAATAGGGGCAAATGCGATGTTGGTCCGTGTTGGGGCACTCTATCATGATATTGGTAAGTTGGGGAACCCTAATTATTTTACTGAGAACCAGATAACCAATGTAAACCCACATGATGACTTGCCAGCTACCGAGAGTGCAAGAATAATAGTGAACCATGTGATTGAAGGTATTGAAATCGCTCGAAGGAATAATTTACCTGATAGGGTCATTGATTTTATTAGATCGCATCACGGCACCACTATGGTCTATTATTTTTACAAGAAGCAGCAAGAGTCCGGTGAAGAGGTTAATGACGAAGATTTTAGATACCCTGGACCTATACCATTTTCTAAGGAAACGGCAATTCTTATGATGGCTGATTCGGTTGAGGCTGCGTCTAAAAGTTTAAAGAACCCTACCTTTTTGATTATTGATGAGTTTGTTGATAAAATAATAGGAGGGCAAATGGGCGCGAACCAATTTTTAAACGCCAATATTACTTTTAGGGAGATTGAGATCATCAAAAAAATATTTAAACAAAAGCTCACGAACATCTACCATTTGAGGGTGGAATACCCAGAATAGGGCAATTACATAATTCATTAAAAAAAATCAATTAAATAGTTGCTTTATAGCTTTGGAAAAATGTACATTTGCAACCGCTTTACAGCAAAGTTCATTAAAAATATTCAGGAGAGGTGCCGGAGTGGTAACGGAGCAGATTGCTAATCTGTCGACGCGCAAGTGTCGCATGGGTTCGAGTCCCATTCTCTCCGCAATTTTTTTGAAAAAGATAACCTTTATCGGGGTGTAGCGTAGCCCGGTTATCGCGCCGCGTTTGGGACGCGGAGGTCGCAGGTTCGAATCCTGCCACCCCGACGAACCACTTTTCAGGTGGTATTAGAAACCTGCAAATCTATTGATTTGCAGGTTTTTTCATTTTATTCTGTTTATGTATTATCACTGAAAAATAATTTGCTTGAAAGTATCCCTTGAAAGAAATAAAAAAATAATATTCTATGATTCAATAAGGGTACTAATTTATATCCTCTTTGGCTTTCTTGGCATAATATCTACCCGATTTTATGGAGAATGAACTAACGGGCGTGGCATTATCGCCAAATTCCTTTCGGACATAAGTCAGTATTTCGGCAATTTCCTTGTCTTCAAGGTAGTCCATTGGAGGCATGATCCCATCAAAAGGTTTGCCGTTTACCTCAATAGGTCCTTGCAAGCCATTTAAAACTACATTAATAAGATTTTTTTGATCACCTTTGACCCATTTAGATCCAGCAATTGGCGGGAACCGGATTCCGTCTCCTTGTCCGCTACTCATATGACATGAACCACAGTACTTGTTATAAAGTATAGCTCCAGACTCAACTCTCATTGGTGTAAGGTCATCGGTTGTCTCATTTGGAGTTCTGATATGTGGTTGTTTCTTACGTTTTTCCATTTGGGCCAATTGCTCTGGGCCAAAACTCTTTTTATCCCCTTTGTACATCACACGCCAAATCTTCCCATGCTCACTTTCACTTATATACAATGATCCATCTGGTCCCATGGCAATGCCCATTGGTCGGTATCCAGCTTCATCGGTATCGACGATTTTATCTACCTGTACAAAACCATCAGCAAATACTTCCCAATCCCCTGCTTTGCCATTCTTAAAGGGAACAAAACCAACAAAATACCCCGATTGTGGGAATGGAGACCTTATGGTTGACCCATGAAAAGCGATAAAAGCTCCATTCTTATAATGTTTAGGAAATTGATCACCCTTATAAAAATGAAGGTCATTGGGTGCCCAATGACCTGGGAAACCTATTATTGGCTGCACGTTCTCAGCGCCATTGCCTTCTTTAATTCCGTCTCCGCCATACTCTGGATTTAGGACTTTTTTACCCTGTATTTGATCATAGTAATAATAGGGCCAGCCAGCATCACTACCTTCTTTTACTCGCAGAAATTCTTCGGCCGGCAGCATGGCACTTTGCCAGGGCGAATAAATATCTGGCCAATTACGGTTCATATTGTCCCTTCCATGTTGCAGAGCGTACAACGTATTGTCAGTATCATTCCAATCCATACCTACAATACTCCTTATTCCTGTGGCATATCTTTTACCATCTTTCTGTAATTGGTTGGTCCGGTTAGCATCAAATTGCCAGACTCCTGCATGCCACTCAAGCTCTGGACAGGGATACTGTCCCAATGCACCTGGTTTTCTATCAAGATCTCCCGGCTGACAAACATCACTGGGAGAACCAAATGGAATATAGATATGGCCATCATTATCGAATGTTATTGGCTTCGCTATATGCGAATAACCATAGAGCGCATTTTTAAAATCATCGGTGAGAATGAGTTCAGTTTTTGCCTCAGGAACCAACTTGTCAGGTGTGATTTTTTGTCGATAGACCTCACCTGCTGTACTGAAATATAAATAGTCATTATAGATGCGCATCCCAGTGCCATACCATCCTTTTTGGTCATATACGCCAAATCGTTTTATTATATCTGCCTTGCCGTTATTGTCAGTATCCCTAAGTCCTATGTTTTCGCCTTCAGGGTGGGCATAGCGCATTTTTATGTATATATCTCCGTTGTCATTCACGGCGAGGTGACGGGCAGAACCTATACTATCAACTACAACTACAGCTTCAAATCCCTCAGGTAGAATCAATCCTCCATTATCTGGATCTCCTGGAGGTAAAGGCATTTCTTTGTTCTGTTTACATTGAATAAGAAAACCTGCTACAATGAGGAAACCAATACATCTTTTTGTCTGTTTTAGGGTTATCATATTCCTTAATATGTTTTTAATAGCTTAAGACTCAGCTTTAAATATATTAAAAAATGACGAATGGTTTTATGAAACTTATTGGTTAAAACTGGTTAGGGCGGTCAAAATGCCCCCTCTGACGGATGAAAGTGAGCATATCAAATCAGTTGCTCAAAATCGATTCTTTTTAGGTTTGGAATTAGCGCTTATTTCTTAATTTGATTTTGCAGAAGACGAATAAAATTTGCATCATTTTGTGCCATTTTCAACTGGTTTTTTTGTTTTGCTGAATACTATATTAAGTTAATTATTTGCAGGGAAAACTCTTTGGCTAATTTTTCTTTATCCCAACTTTTCTGTTTGAAGAATCTCTGATTATCAACTCAGACTTAAGAATATTCTTGGTAAGCTTTGGTGTCCAATTCTTCTGTTGTACCCTTTTTAAGAATGTCTCTGCGGCTCTTTTTCCGATATCACCACTATGTTGGTTGACTGTAGATATTGATGGGTTTAATAATGAAGTAAATGGCTCATTACTAAATCCTACCAAAGCTATTTCTTCCGGCACTTGTATCCCGTGTTCTTGCATTACTTGTAATGCCCCAAGGGCCGCATAATCACTGGCCGCATATACTGCATCTGGTGGCTCTGGAAGGTTCAATAATGATTCCATTTTTTTTCGACCATCTTCCAAAGTAAGATCACCCTCTAAAATCAATTCATTGTTGGTGGGTAAACCATATTTGTTCAATGCGTCAATAAATCCTAATATCCTGTTTTTAAATATTCGAGTATGTCGATAACCACCAATATGGGCAATTCGTTTACATTTTTGCTTGACAAGGTGTTTTACAACCCGGTGACTGCTATCAAAATCATCAATCCCGATGTAATCAACATCAATATCATTATCACCTCTATCATAGAGAATTAAGGGTATTCCTTTTCTCTTGATTTTTTCAAAATGAGCAAAATTTACAGTTTCATTGGCCAAGGATGCTATGATTCCATCAACTTGGGTATGCAATAATGTATCAATACTTTTACATTCTTTGTCATAAGATTCATTGGATTGGGATATAATTACATTATAACCTTCCTTGTTCAAAACCTCTTCGATATTCTCAAGAACGGAGGAAAAAAAATTACTATTTGCCCGAGGTACAATAACACCGACAAGATTACTTTTGCCTTTGCGTAGGGCAGAAGCCAAGTGATTGGGTTGATAGTTTAGATTTTTGGCAATTTGTTTTACTGCCAATTTGGTTTCATTGCTGATCCTTGGATGGTTATTTAAGGCTTTAGATACCGCAGATGGTGTAATACCCAGTACATTGGCAATGTCTTTTATAGTTGTTTTTTTTTGTTGTTCCAAATTATTTAATATATTTGTTCAATCGATTGAACAAATATAAGAACTTTAAAATTAATGCTCATATTCAATCCATTGATTTTAAATTAAAAATGTTGTTAATCAGTACTTTAATAGTACTTAATAGGTTTTAATCGGAATAGATTAGTATGCTATTCCATTTTTTAAAAAAATGTTGTTCAATCGATTGAACAAAAAAAGAAACAAAATAATTTAACTTAACTAGTATGAAAAAAGTAGTAACATTCGGAGAGATTATGTTGAGGTTGGCACCTCCAGGATTTTTAAGATTTTCACAGACCAATAATTTCGATGTTATCTATGGTGGAGGTGAATCAAACGTTGCTGTTTCCCTTGCCAATTACGGTGTGCCTGTTGATTTTGTGACCCGTTTACCAAAAAACGATATTGGGCAATGCGCTATGATGGAAATGAGAAAGCGTGGAGTAGGAGTGGACAAAATTGTCTACGGTGGTGACCGCTTGGGGATTTATTTTTTAGAAACGGGGGCCGTAAGCAGAGGTAGTAAAGTAGTTTATGATAGAGCACATTCAGCGATTTCTGAAATAAAGTCAGGAATGATTGATTGGGATAATGTGTTCAAAGATGTTGAATGGTTTCATTGGACAGGCATCACACCCGCAATTTCACAAGGTGCTGCGGATGTTTGTTTGGAGGCGGTCAAAGCAGCTAGTTCAAAAGGTATAACAATTTCGACTGACTTAAATTATAGAGCAAAACTTTGGAACTATGGCGGGAATCGAGAAGCGATTATGACCGAATTGACTTCATATTGTGATGTCATTTTAGGAAATGAAGAAGATGCCGAAAAACATTTTGACATTCATCCTGAAGGATTGGATGTTCATAAACATGGTCATGATGTAAAAGCTGAAGCCTTTTTATCTGTATGTAAACAAATGATGAGAAAATTTCCAAGGGCCAAGAAGGTAATTACAACTTTAAGAGGTTCAATTTCTGCTTCACACAATACATGGGCAGGAGTACTTTACGATAGATCTAAAATGTACGAAACCCAACAATATCAAATTACAGATATTGTGGATAGAGTAGGTGGTGGTGATTCGTTTATGGGTGGATTGATATATGGATTACTAAAATACCCTGAAGATGATCAAAATGCTTTGGATTTTGCGGTTGCAGCTTCTTGTTTGAAACATACTATAAAAGGTGATGCGAATTTAGTTACTGTTGACGAAGTAGAAAAATTGATGGGTGGTGATGCTTCTGGAAGAGTTGCACGCTAGCTCTCGTTAAAATTTAACTAACAGATATAAAATAAATAAAACGTATGGCTCAATATTCAAGAATTGAAGTAGCGCAGGTGATGAAAGAAACAGGCATGATTCCTTTGTTCTATCATCCCGATGTCGAACTTGGCAAAGAAGTCTTAAAAGCATGTTATAAAGGCGGGGCTAGATTAATGGAGTTTACGGCCCGTGGTGATTTCGCTTTCGAAGTATTTGCCGAACTCAATAAATTTGCAATTAGCGAATTGCCAGGAATGATAATGGGAGTGGGTTCAATTACAGATGCCGGAGCAGCCTCTATGTTCATGCAGATGGGCGCAAACTTTGTAGTTACACCATCGTTGAGAGAAGATATAGCAATTGTCTGCAACAGAAGAAAAGTGTTGTGGTCTCCAGGCTGCGGTTCTCTGACAGAAATAAATAGGGCAGAGGAATTAGGGTGTGAGATTATTAAACTATTCCCTGGGGATATTTATGGGCCTGGATTTGTTAAAGGAATAAAAGGACCCCAACCTTGGACAAGCATTATGCCTACAGGAGGAGTAAGCACTGAGGAGTCTAATTTGAAAGGATGGTTCAATGCGGGAGTAACTTGTGTTGGTATGGGATCAAAGCTCATAAGCAAGGAAATTTTGAAAAATAAGGATTACAACCAATTAGAGGAGAAGGTAAAAGATACTTTGGCTTTAATAGCTAAACTTCGCGGTTGAACACTTAATATTGAAATCAGTAAGGTTGAATATAAATAGATATGTTTTTATCTAAGTGATATGATAGATTGTTTTTACACTGTATCTTTATAGGTCTAAATCACGTAATAATTCCTAAACTATGAATATGAAAAAATCAGTTTTAAGAAGACATACAAATCTTTTTTTGTCTATTGTACTTTTAATGAGTGTATTAGTCGGTAGCGCTCAAGATAAATATGGCGGTTTGGCACTCTATACGGTAAGAGGCAATATGGGGTCTGATGCAAAGGCAACATTACAATCTGTAGCTGATGCAGGTTATGAATATATTGAAGCTGCAGGGTATAACGATGGTAAATTCTATAACCTTCCACCTAAAGAATTCAAAGCATTGTTGAAAGAACTTGGTTTAAAACCCATTAGCACCCATCAGGGATCGGTTACCCTAGATAATGCTGATGATATGATGGCCGATGTTAAAGCTGCTGGATTCAAATATTTTGTGATTCCCGTACCTCCAATGGGACTTTTTAAGGTTGACCCTGAAACCAGGACACTGGGAATGACCGGTGGTGCTGCCAACCTTGCGAGTATATTGGATACCCTAGGTAAGAAAGCCAAAAAGGCAGGACTTGAATTGTTATATCATAATCATGATTTTGAATTTGTAAAGGATACTGATGGGGTTGTTCCTATTGATTACCTATTGGAAAATTGTAATCCAGCATATGTGAATTTTCAAATGGACTTGTATTGGGTTACTAAAGCGGGTGCTGATCCAGTGGATTATTTTAATAAATACCCAGGTAGATTCATAATATGGCATGTAAAAGATATGGACAATGAAGGAAAGTTTGCCCCGGTAGGAAACGGGCAAATTGATTTTGCACGAATTCTTGCGAACAAAAAATTATCAGGTATGAAATACTATATGGTAGAACAGGACAGAACTTTTACTATGAAGCCACTTGAAGCCATTAATGTAAGTCACAAGGGTTTGAAAAAATTCGGATTCGAATAATTCAATCCATACGAGTTAATCCCAACAAGAATACTTAACCATTGAGTTTTTCATTGAAAAACTCAATGGTTCTTTTCCAAGCCAATTCTGCGGCCTCCCGGTCATACCTAGGAGTTGTATCATTATGAAAACCGTGATTTGCGTTTTTATAGATGTATGCCTTAAACTCTTTTTTATTTTCTTTTAGTGCCGCTTCATAAGCAGGCCATCCTTCATTTACACGTTTGTCCAATTCTCCAAAATGAAGAAGTAAAGGCGCATTGATTTTATCTATATCCTCTTTCGGTTGTCCTCCATAAAAGGGAACTGCCGCTCCTAAATTAGGAACTCTGACCGCCATCATATTCGATATCCATCCTCCAAAGCAGAAACCTACAACCCCAACTTTACCGGAACATTTAGGATGTGTTTTCAAATATTCATATGCTGCTATAAAATCTTCCAACATCTCATTGCGATCCCTTTTCCGTTGCAATTCTCGCCCATCATCATCATTTCCGGGATAACCACCTAAAGGGGTTAAGGCATCTGGAGCCAATGAGATGAAACCATCTAAGCCAGCTCTTCTCCCCACATCTTCAATATGGGGATTCAATCCACGGTTTTCATGTACCACCACAATTCCCGGAAGTTTTTTTTTGGTTTTGGCAGGCCTAGAAAGTAATCCTTTTATTTCTCCACCTCCTTTAGGGGAATCATAAATTATAAACCCTGAATTTAACCTTGGGTCATCTTTTTTTATTTGAATTTTTTTCACATAGTCAGGTGAGATAAAACTTAATAGAGATGGCAGAGTGAGTCCGCCTACCGCATAAGTCGATAGTTTATCCATGAATAATCTTCTACTTACCCTATTATGGGCATAGTCATCATAAAGGTCAAAAACCTCTTGACTAATGTTTTCTTTTTTGATTTTTTTCATAATTGACCGTTTTTACTAACTAGAATTTCATAGGGCTGAGGTTTAAAAGAACCTATCTAAAGATATGAAACCTTTTTTAGTCGCATTCAGAATAAAAGTAGTCATAATCAATCCGACAATAGGGTAATAAAGTGCATAGACAACCATACGATTTATGGCTTCTACTGTGATTTTTTCTATTCAATCACAGTTTTATCTGATTTTGAAAAGGATAAACAAATGATTTGTAAAAGATTGTAATGCAGTGTGTTATAAATATTTTTTTAATTTAAATGGTTGGTTGGGATATGACATAATTTTAAAACCTATGAATTATTACTAGGAGTACCAGTGAAATATTTTCTTTCCTTTGAATCAATAAAGAACCCCAAAATCTTTACACTATGAGAAATACTTTTACCTACTGTACTGCTGTTATTGTTTGTATTGTTTTTTTTAATTCTGGCTTTTTAACGGCTCAAATTATTCAAACCTCAAACAAAGAAAACTCCGAAGCGCTTCGAACCCAAAAAAGAGTTGAGAGTTATTTGAAACTCAAAAAAATGGGTTATGAAGAAAAAGAAATTTTTGAAGATTTAGGGAATGCAAATTTTCTATCTGAGAATTATGACAATGCATTATTTTGGTATGATAAGTTGAAGGGCTATAGTCCGAACGGACAACTTTCAAGCAACTATCAAAAAAGATATCGTTACGCTTTGAGAAAAGCCATGGGAATTGAAGTTTCTTCGATGCCCGAACATCAGGATTGGTTAACGATGATGAAGTCTGATTACCAATTGGAGAGAAACCCATTTGAGAATAGTTCACAGGATTATGTTGCTGAAAATAGAAAGTCAAGAAATATGTCCCTGAAAACTGAATATTTTTCAAATAAACAATCTAGAGATAAAAAGAAGAACTACCCATTAAATTTACAAAAACTAAATCCGGAAAATGTTTACGATTCACCCATAGCCTTAACTTCTGACGGAAATACGGCCTATTTTAGTAAGGCAGTATATCAAAAGCCACTTCATGGAATTTTTTCTAAAAAAGAATTGGTTCATAAGATTTATCAAGCAAGAAAAGTAAAAGGTGAGTGGAAGAACATCAAAGAGGTTGCCTTGTGCCCCAAGTATTTTTCGGCATTGCACCCTACGGTTTCCCATGATGGTAAACGCTTGTTTTTTGCCTCAAATATGCCAGGTAGTTTAGGCGACTACGATATTTATGTAGCAAAGGTAAGTAGTGATGGACATTTAGGTATTGCCAAAAACCTTGGCAAAAAGGTGAATACTGAAAAAAACGACTTATATCCTAATTTGGTCGACCAAAATACTCTGGTCTTCGCATCCGAAGGAAGACAAGGTCAAGGCGGATTGGATGTTTTCATGGTGCAGGTAGAAAGGAATAATGTTGGACTTGCCGTTAACCTTGGTAGCCAAATCAATAGTAAAGAAGATGATTTTTCAATAGGATTTAAGTCCAATGATGGTATGGGGTATGTTATGTCTAATCGCGGAAAGACCAAAGAATCGGTACATCAAGTGGCTTTCTCTTTCGGAAATGAAAGAAATAAGAAATACTTGGATAAAAGAGAATTTGATCTTGCAAAAGTATTGAATAGCAATTCAGACGTAGACTACACGACTTCAGTTTACGAAGATGACTAGGCATCGAATCACAGTTGTATGATATCATTTACAGATGATAATTTGACAAACTGAAATATAATTCCATTCACAAAGGAAATTATACAAGATTTACAGTAAGACATAACCCTTATAATCTTATAACATGACCAATTGTAGCAAAATAATGAAGAAGATAGGTTTGCTAATGGTATTATTCTTGGGTGCAAATATGTATACGGCATATGGCCAAGAAGTAAACCCGAACTTAAATTCAAAAAGTACATATCACAATCAGTTGTTTTTTAATAGGTTCTTAATAAACCCAACATTTTCTTTGGTTCGCGAGAATAAGTCCTATCTAAATATCCTGCATAGGAACCAGTACGCCACTTTTGAAGATAATAATCAGAATTATTTTCTTGGATTTAGCAATAAACTAAATGAGAATACGGCACTAGGTATTGGTGTTTATAGTCAATGGTCTGGTGTAATTCAGGAGTTTGGGTTTAATGCCAATTATGCCACTGCTGTGCGGTTGGGTGATAAAAGCAAATTAACCTTTGGAACCAATGTTACTTATTTTAATGAAGGGTTGGATAAAAACCGAATTATAGTTGCAGAGAATGACCCCGAGATTAGTGAAGCCAAGAAGGAAAGTAAGGTTGCTATTCAGCCTGGGGTTACCCTTTCTGTTGGCAGGTTTGATTTTGGATTGTATGCACATGACTTGTTTAAATATAACCAAACCACTAATGAGTTTTTAACACATTTGAATGATAAGAGTATCCGAGCTTCATTACAGTATACACATACTTTTGGTAATTCAAAAGGACTCTTTGAGAATGCAAGACTAATGCCTTTAGTACAAATGGGCAAAAATGAAGATGGCTCATTGGCCTATCTTGGTTCGGTCTTACTGGATTTGCCCAACTATGGATGGTTACAATCTACACTAGATGATGAATATGGCATATCAATGGGGTTGGGGTTTAACTTAAATAAGAAAATGTCATTGGGTTATTTAATGGAGAAAGATTTTAAGGAAAAGGAAGCTGATCTTGGTTGGAACCATGAATTGTCTTTGGCCTATACTTTTAAAAATGACGACGATAATACAAACAGTTATGCAGACAGTTCAAATGATGCAAAAATAGATCGCATTGTACGTAATTATGAAGAGCAAATTTTAAGATTAACAGCGGAGAATACCGAAAAGAAAAATGAAAAAAGAAAAAAAGTAAATAAAAAAGAAGTGCAACAAGAAAATGTTACGAATGCACTTGCTTTCGAAAACAGATTAATTTTAGATGAACTTATTTTTAGACAGGATTCTATTGAAAGGGCAAGGTCCAAGGATTTTGAAAAAAGGTTTGAGACAATTGTACGCATACTACGAAATGATTTGAAAAAGAGTATTGAACCAAGCCCCAATCTGTTCGATAACAAGCAAAAAGAAATATTGGTAGCAAGTAATACGGTGAAAGAGTTGCCTAAAAAAACAAGCCCTAGTATTAAGAAAAAATATGAAAAGCTTCCAATAAAAATATTGAACCAATCAGATATCATTGGTGTAAAGTCAGGATACTATGTTATCGCAAATGTCTATAAGAGTAAAAAGTACTTAAATGCCTTTATGGATTCGCTGAAAGAGCAGGGTTTGGAGGCTAAAAAATTCTATAACAAAGAGAATGGATTATACTATGTTTATTTAGCAGATTTTAACTATAAAAAAGATGCCCAAACCGCTTTTGTTTCCAATTTGAATGGAAAGTATCAAGATGAAAAATGGATTATGCAAGTAGATAATAACAATGCGACTGCGGCGAATATTTATACAAATTAATATACATAATACTGAAGGTAGTAGCGATAGGCTATGTTAAACCTTATTAAAATATTGGGAAAGGTTTCCAATGAGTTGTTTGATTACTGGGTAAAAGGAGGGATGAGCCATTAAGGTGAATATCCTTCCTTTTTTTTATACCATATATATGGTGTTATTTTTGGAAAAACTTTGGCAACCCTGTGTTTTACTAGTGCATTTCAACGAAAACATGTAAGAAATTTAGAGTGGCATGCAATAATTCTCTATATTTATTTCATATTAAAACCTAAATCAAATAGTATTAACCTCCAAATCCCCCAATGAAAATGGAAACCGTACTTAACCAAAAACATCTAAAAAAATGCCTTAACCAGGTATTGGAACATTCTAGTATTAATTCTCGTTTAGAATGTGATCTCTGATTTAAACAATAGTAATTGGTGTTAAGTGAATAAATGGTCTATCATTTTCACAGCCAATCTACATTGTTCCAAAATTTATTTGCTGGATATTTCATATAACTACTCTGCTGCTTAAAGATCAGATTGGAAGTTATATGGTTGTTTTCTGCACATGATTTTGATAACATTTAAACACCCCAAGTTTTACAATTTTAGTTAACCAAATGAACAATTAGACCTATGTAATTAAAATACTTTATGTTATGAAAACAGACATTCTAAAAATTATTATTGTTGACCATAACTTTGTACTTCACAAGGATTACCGAGCCTATTTCAAAGAATTCCCAGATTTTGATTTAAAGGGAATATATGGGACAACAGAAGAAGCCTTAAATGAGTACGATGCTATTCAGCCCGATATTATTTTATCGGAAGTTGGTGCCTCAGATATTAGAGGTATACATAGTATTAGACTATTTCGGAAAAAGGATAGGCATGTCAAGGTTTTAATGATCAGTGACAAGTCGGATTTTGAAATAATTAAAAATGCCTTTAAGAATGGTGCGAATGGTTATTTGACCAAACCTTTGGATAATAAACGAATTCACAGTGCCTTGAATTCAATAAAATACGAGGGGGCAGCAATGAGCCAGGATATTGTACAGAAAATCATATCTAATTTTCATGTTAAGTCATACACTTCATTCTCTGAACGGGAAAATCAAATCGTCGATTACCTGTGCAAGGGAGCAACCTACAAAGTCATGGCGGAAAAATTATTTGTGACCACCAGTACTATTAATTTTCATATCCAGAATATTTATTTAAAGCTGAATGTAAACTCCAAATCTGAAGCCCTTGTAAAATTGCAGGAGATGGAACTATAAGTTAAGAAATACGGATGGTTGATTTCGGACAATTTTGATTATCCAACATTGAGGACATAAACCCTTCTTAACTTTTAATGTCTTGTGCTATGGCAAAAAAGTTCCAATTTCTGTGATTAATTGAAAAACCTCTGTGAAAACAGAGGTTTTTTGTATTTGGATTGTTGCCTTTGATTTAACTCAGTTACATTCAATTCTTGTCTGCTTCAGGCAAATTGATTCCGTTTTTTAGAAAGGTCAACCCCATTAGCACTAGCCATATTGCTTTTACGTGAAATAAGGGCTTATAAATATCAAAGTTATCAGGAATACTCATGATTATAGCTCCGGCTGCAAACCCCATAATAATGGTCAGCCATCCTAAAGCTTTAGGAACAAGATTCCATTTTACAAATGCTGCACCCAAAATTACCAACCCTACTCCGGAAAATACGCGCCCAAACCTTACAAAACAAGTAACATAGTGATTGGTAAATTGTAGACCGTCCATTATTTGTTGTACTTCTTCCGAGGATTTACCTACGGTTTTTCCAACACCCCAAGCACCGAAGGTATAATAAAACGCAGCGGCAATTGCCAAAGTGAAGGTGCCCACGATAATCATACCAGTTCCAGGATAAATTAGTACGCGATATGGCTTTTTTGTGGCTATTGATGTTAATGCGAACATAGCGATTCCCATTATTACCCAACCAAAGATGTGAATGCGATACATCCAAATCCATGTCCATAAATTTTCATTGACGGCATCGAAATCTGATGCGACAATATATTCCCCTAAATGATGTGGCGAAAAAAACCAACCTCCCCATAGCAAAATGGCAGAAACAATAAAGGCCCATCCAATTATTTTTGTTTCAAAATCTCTTTTCATAATTCTTCGTTTTGTTTTCACTAATATTAAAGGAATTCCATTTCTTTTTATGTAACAATTGTTACACTGGAAAATCATAACACTTCATAAGCACGTTTTTACATCAGATTGAGAGATAATATTAGGTATAGCAAAGCTTTTAGCAAGACCAGATTTTGACTTAAGATGGGTATTATCCTGTTTTATTATATTTATTTCAATACCATTGATTTATATTTGAAAATGGTTTAATTAATTGATAACAAAAGGTCGTATGGGATTATCATTATCTAATCGAAAAGTACAAGCAACTGAATTGGAATTGTATTTTGAGCAATTTAGAAAGCATATTGTTGGTATTGATCACACTTTTAAATCTCCTTATGGAGAACAAAATATTATATATGCCGATTGGACCGCCAGTGGTAGATTATATGGACCTATAGAAGAGAAATTATTAAAGGAGATAGGTCCTTATGTGGCCAATACACATACTGAGACTTCATTTACTGGCTCTGCCATGACCATGGCATATCATAAAGCTAGAAAAAAGATAAAGGAACATGTAAATGCAAACGAGGACGATGTGCTAATTACTGTTGGTACGGGTATGACCGGTGCTGTTAACAAGTTTCAACGAATCTTGGGGTTGAAGGTCACAGAAAACCTAAAGGAACATACCAGAATACCAGAAGATTTAAGACCAATTGTTTTTGTATCACATATGGAGCATCACTCCAATCAAACCTCATGGTTAGAAACCATTGCCAGAGTTGAAGTAATTCCTTGCGATGAAACGGGATTGATTTGTTTTAAAAGCTTCAAAAACTTATTGGACAAGTATAAGGACAGTCCAATTAAAATAGCTTCAATTACAGCTTGTTCAAATGTTACTGGGATTAGAACAGATTACCATAGGATTGCCAAGATGATACATCAAAACAACGGGCTTTGTTTTGTTGATTTTGCATGTTCTGCACCCTATGTAAATATTGATATGCACCCTGGAAATGAAGATGAATATCTAGATGCTATTTTCTTTTCTCCACATAAGTTTTTAGGAGGGCCCGGTGCCTGTGGTGTTTTGGTTTTCAATAAAAAATTATATAAGAACCTTGTTCCCGATAACCCTGGTGGAGGCACGGTTACGTATACGAACCCATGGGGGAATCATGATTATATTGATGATATTGAAACGCGTGAAGATGGTGGTACTCCTGGATTTATCCAAGCTATTCGAACAGCCTTTGCCATACAGCTCAAGGAACAAATGGGCGTGAAAAACATTCATGATCGAGAGGATGAAATAAATACAAGGGTTTTTGAAAGTCTTGTCGAGATTAAAAATCTTCATATTCTGGCCGGAGAACACAAGAATAGATTGGGCATTTTTTCTTTTTATATTGATGATGCGCATTATAATCTTGTGGTTAAATTATTGAATGACCGTTTTGGAATTCAAACAAGGGGAGGTTGTTCATGCGCAGGGACCTATGGACATTTTTTACTTCACGTGAATGAACTGACCTCAAAGGCAATAGAGCAGAAGATTTTAGATGGTTGTTTAATGGAAAGACCAGGGTGGGTGCGAATGTCAATTCACCCCACAACCACAGATCAAGAAGTTGATTTTATCTGTGATGCGATTAAACAAGTTGCTTCAAATTTTGAAGCGTGGGGCAAGGATTATAATCAAAATATAATCAAGAACGAGTTTGAACACGTTGATGGTAACTTTAACGAGCAGCAGTTGGTCAAAAGCTGGTTTGTTGATTGATTTATTTTAAGTTAGATGGAATAACAGTAAAAGAATACTTGTATGGCTTTGGTGAAATAACGTATTTATCATGAACCAATCGGCCCCACGAAGTGTCGCCACCTACCCCCATCTGTTTAAAATCAATGTTCCACTGTACTGTTTCACCTATTTTTATTTCCGCACCATGTTTTTTCGTTACGGGAACCAGTCCCGAGGCTGACTTACCAGCTTCATCACTATTAAAGTCAATTTCAGACATTTCGAAAGGCCATACACTTAAATTCAATAATTCGTTTGAAACCACTTTGAGTTTTATCGAATTTGATGCTAGTTCCATCCAACGCACATCTGTTTTGTTACCTGTTTCCTGAGGTCGAGGATAACGATGGAATTGGTCATGTGTATTTCCTGAATAGAGTCCGGTTTTAACTCCGGTTTTTCGGTCCCAGTAGCTTTCATTGGGCCCATTTCCATACCATTTAACTTCCTGAAAATCTTTGGCCAACGTCATATACATTCCCAATCGGGGAATGTTTGGTAATTCCTTTTTTACCGGTGTGAACTCATAATCCAATTTTATTTCTCCTTTTGGGTTTATCATATACCATACAGCTACTTTAGCACCATTGTCGGGAGTTTCATATTCAACTAGATAGGTGATTTCACCCTTGTTCTCTTTGGGGGATGTAATCAATTTTGCTGTATAATCATAGTTGGCATCTTGCCATATTTTGGCCCATTTATCCATGCCATTTCCTAAATCGTTATCTGTTGGTGGTCTCCAAAAATTGGGTCGAATAGGCTGGGTTGTTACTTCCTTTCCACCATATTTCCATGAGTTGATTTCACCAGATTTAGCATCAATTTTGAGATTGATGTTATTATTTGAGATTTCAATTTCCGTTGCCGAGGAATTAATACTTAAAGCCTCTCCTTTTATAGCTTCTTTGGTACTATGTACCACTTTGTTCAGGATAAACTGGTCCCAAGCAATTTCATGACCTTTGGGAATCAGCTGGGTGGCTTCTTTCTGTATCAAACTTACTTCAAGAATATATTCATTTCCAGATTCATAAACCGTAGGTATTTCGTCAAAATGGATAAGCTTTGATTGTCTTGGTTGAACACTCAAATTGGTTTTTACTTGGTTCTGTGTTTCTTTACCGTTTTTCAATACCTTAATACTGATTTCCTTATCGGATAGATTCGTGAAGAAGTTCTTATTTTCTATAATTACGTTTCCGTTTGGGGTATATGTAAACTGTACTGGCTCATATACTTTTTTTACTTCGGACAAATGCGGATGTGGATTACGGTATGGGTCTACCAACCCATTGTTCAAAAAATTGCCATCTGTTGGTAAATTTGGATGAAAGTCTTGACCATACGCCAAATAAGGTATATCATCTTCATTTTTGTATTCCAAACTCTGGTCAACCCAGTCCCAAATGAAACCGCCTTGTAAATTTGGGTATTTTTCTATGATGTCCCAATAATCCTGCAAATTTCCAACGGAATTGCCCATGGCATGAGCATATTCTATCATAATTGAAGGCTTATCAGAATCTGATTTTCCATGCTCAATCAAATATTCAGGTTTTGGATACATGGGGCAGTAGAGATCCGTATAATCTTCCTTGCCTGCGGGTTCATATTGCACTATTCTATTGTCATCAGCTCGCTTTAACCATTGATACGTAGACCTGAAAATTTCGCCTTCACCGGCTTCATTGCCCAACGACCAGGAATAAATACTAGGATGGTTTCTATCACGGTAGTACATGCGCTGGGTTCTTGATAAATGTGCTTTATACCAAGACAGTTCATTGCCTATCTGCGTTTTTTCGTCAATTGCCAATGGGTGACTTTCAATATTGGCTTCATCAACAACATAAAGACCATAAGTGTCACAGAGATCCAACCAGTAAGGATCGTTGGGGTAATGGGAACTGCGTACGGCGTTGATATTGTTTTGCTTCATCAATTTAATGTCTTTTTCCATAGATTCCCTTGACACCACATGACCAGAGTAAGGGTCTGTTTCGTGCCTATCAACACCTTTGATATAGATGGGTTTGCCATTGAGCAAAACTTGACTGTTTCTGATCTCTACCTTTTTGAAACCAACATTTCTTTTTATAAATTGATTGTTTTTAGGATTGATTGTATCAGTCAAGGATATGTGTAATTGATATAAGTTAGGTTTTTCAGCAGACCATTTTTTAACTCCCTTGATGATGTCTTCGAATACCACATCGGTTTTCGATTGTTTTGGAATAATGAGTTGTTTTTCCTCTTTGAGAACAGGGATTGTCCCATCAAACAATTCCAGTTTTACATTTCTCGTATTAATTAAATTTGAGCGGTTGTTGAACGTAATTGTCCCATTAAAAATACCATCGGTGTAGGTGTCGTCTAAATTGGTATAAGTATGATAGTCCGAGATAAAAACTTTTGGTCTGGAATAGAGGTAAACATCACGTTCAATGCCGCTCATTCGTATCATATCCTGACTTTCCAAATAACTGGCATCACTCCATCTGAACATCTGTATGGCAATCAAGTTGTTGCCTTTTTCAAGGTATTTGGTAATATTGAATTCAGCCGGAGTCTTACTACCTTGAGAATACCCAACATAACCTCCGTTTATATATAGGTACATTGCAGATTTGGCGCCTGCGAAATGTATGATAATATCTTCTTTAAGATAGTCCTCACTTAATTCTATTTCTTTTCTGTAAGTCCCTACGGGATTATAATCATTGGGTATTTGAGGCCATTGAGTTTCAAAAGGATAACGCTCATCTAGGTAAATGGGGTAATCATAACCTTCAACTTCCCAATTGGCCGGTACAGGAATGGTTGCCCATTCTGAGTCATCATATTGTTGATTTTGAAAAGTGGTGGGTCTTTGCTTTGGATCCTTTACAAAATGGAATTTCCAATCCCCATTTAAATTCTTAAACCGTTTTGATAGCTCCTTATTTTCAACATCAATAGTTTCAAATCCAAAAAAGGAGGCTCTTGGGGGTAGCTTGTTTTCCTCAAAAATTTCATGATTGTAGTGGTTTTCTTGTTTCGCAACGGCAATCAAGGGTTCTTTTTTGCAACCGATAAAAATTAAAAAACCAAAAACTAAATAAGCTATTTTTTTCATAAGCACTAAAGTTGCATAAAGTCTTCTCTGAAGATTTTGTCCAAATATAATATCAATTCTTCTGCGTTCTCTTTGCTGAAAACTATTGGAGGTTTGATTTTTAAAACATTATGGTCAGGACCATCGGTACTCATTAGAATTCCATGGTCTTTCATTCTATTGGCGAGATAAGCTGTTTTTTTGGCCAATGGATTCATAGTTGTATTTACCAGTTCTATTCCTAAAAAAAGACCTTGACCGCGTACATCCCCAATGATTGGAAACTCTTCGGCCAACTTCTTCAGTTCCTTTTTTAAGAATTCTCCAACTTCCAGGGCGTTTTTCTGGAGTCCTTCGTCTTTAACCACCCTTAAAACTTCAGTTCCAATTGCGCAAGAAACAGGGTTTCCTCCGAACGTATTAAAATATTCCATTCCGTTTGCAAATTTCTCTCCAACTTCTTGGGTGCAGGCTACAGCCGCGAGCGGATGCCCATTACCTAGTGGTTTGCCAATAGTGACAATATCTGGAATAACATTATGCAATTGAAAGCCCCAAAAGGTCTTTCCAAGTCTTCCACAACCTACTTGCACTTCATCTGAAATACAAATTCCGCCCGCTTCCCGGACATATTTGTATGCTTGCATTAGAAAACCATCAGGCAGTTCAATTTGTCCTCCACAACTTATTATAGGTTCAATAATGAATGCACCAACGCCACGTTTCGCTTCATGTATGATGTTTATCTGGTTTTGTACTTCCCGGGCATATTTTTCTCCTGTATTAGCTCCCCGGTATTTTCCTCTAAATGCATCTGGTAAAGGAAAAATATGTGTATGTTCTGGAGCACCTTTTCCACCCTTACCATCAAATTTGTAGGAACTAATGTCAATGCACATATTAGCATTGCCGTGGTATCCCACTTCAGAAGCGATTATATCTTTCTCACCAGTTACCGCTTTGACCATTCGTATGGCCAGTTCATTGGCCTCACTACCGGAATTGACAAAATGCAATACACTTAACTCTTTAGGAAGTGTTTTGAGCAGTTCTTTAGCCAATAGGTTGATGTTTTCATGTAAGTAGCGCGAGTTTGTATTGATAAGTGCCATTTGCGATTGGCCGGCTTTTACAACCCTTTGGTGTTCGTGACCCACATGTGCCACATTATTTACGGTATCTAGGTAACTACGTCCAAACTGATCCATTAGGTATTGCCCGTTGCCCCGAACCATTTTAATAGGTATTTTATATTGTAGACTAAGGCCTTTGCCCAAATGTTGTTTTCGATAGTTTATTAATTCATCATTTGAAATGACCGGTTTAGCTTCTAATTCTGCAAAATCGAACAGTGAACTAGGGTTAGGGCAGAGGCTTTGCCAAACTTCCAATTGGTTAAGATAGGCTACACCAGGAAAATCCTTGGTGAAATTCAACATTGAAAGCATGAGTTGAAAATGAAGATGGGGCGCCCAATTTCCATTTTCAGGAAAATCACCTAAAACGCCAATTTGCTCACCTGAATTTAATCTCTCACCAATTTTATGATTTGTGGCACTAGCCACCGAAAGATGCCCATAAAGTGTATAAAATGGACGGCTGTCAAAGGCATGTTTTAAAACTACCAATCCGCCATATTCTTTATCCCCTTCGTCATTTACAGCAATAATGACTTCTCCATCAAACATTGTATGCACTGGGGTATTGGCTGGTAACCAAAAATCAATTCCCAAATGCATAGTTCTACATTCCTTTCCATTGTTTCCAATTTTATCATATTCTGAGGAAGTGTATAATGCTCTTGGTTCTAAATAACCACCGGCAATTATTTTTTCTGGATGCTCTTTTTGAAGTTTGTCAATTTTAAACTGAAATAATTCAAGGTCATTAAATTCGTTTTGATGACCAACCCAAGAGCTTGAAACGCTTAAATCCAGTGGAAACACACCATCCACATTACTTGTTGGAAATAATGAATTCAAATCAAAACTGTTGCTATTTGCCCATTTCTTGAATTCTTCTTCATTTGGATGTGGCGCATACCCGCAGGCTGACCTAAAACTATAATGAGCAAAGTCTTCACTTATAATTCTCCATTTTTCAAGTACTTCCCAAGCTGGTTTTTCACTGATCAGAAGATATTCGTTATCTGGTTCTTCAACTTTGTTGAGAGCCGATTTGGTAACCGATATTACTAAGCGCATGGCTATTGCGGTATACAAATGTTCCAGTTCATATTCCTGTAAGGAAAAAGAACTATGATACCCTGCTATAATGGGAAGGGCCGCTTGCAAGGGGTCATTGTGGTTCATTATGGCATAGGCACAGCAAATAGCAACATCATTGATGATCTGGGTTCGTATCGCATCACCATAATCTATGGCGGCCAATACCTTAGGATTATCCAATGAGTTGCTTACTATAACATTATTGTCGTTGGCATCGTTATGAACGACTAATTTTCTCAGATTTGTATAGGAACCTTGCCTTTTTTCAAATTCGTTTTGAAAGTATGTAATGATTTCACTTCTATCTCCCTTAAACAGATTCAAATGTGCCTTTGTCCAAAGTGACTGAGCAACATCCCATTCAAAATCGCGACTGGCCATGGGGTGATTAAAACCAGACAAAGCGGAGGTAAGAAGCCCACATTGTTCTCCCAAACTAAAACGCAGGTCATCCAATTGTGGATTTACGGCACTCCAAATTCTACCTGAAACCCAACTAAGTACTCTAACTTTTCTTATGTTTCCTTCATCATCTTTCCAATCGGCAATCGAATTTCCATGAATATCCTTACTTACTTTAGGTGCTACAACAATCAACTTTTTACTTTCAATATGTTGTAGTAATTTTTGTTGAAAATCAAGATAATCAACATCTTCATTTGGTCTTGACACTTTTAAAACATAACCATTCTTACCATCAATCTTCAATCTAAAATTAAAGTCCAATTCACCTGGTAAGGCATGAGCCTTGGCTTTAATATTAAATAATTTTAAAGCCAGATTTTCGGCTTGAATTGTAGATACTTTTATAGAGGAATAACTGGGCATATTGTTCAATACAAAATATTTTGATTGGTTCTTACAATTCTACGGAATACGAAATAAAACTAAACAATAATAGGATTTAAAACTAATTACCTTTATCGGTTTTATACTAAAAATGGGTTACATTTGAGTAGTATATCTTACAACCAACATTGACGCTTATTATGCTAAAGGAATTACAAGAGAATTACGGACACCTTTTAGAGGAAGAATTGATTTCTGAAATAATTGAAACAGGAACCGTTAAAGAGATTCATGAAGGGCATAAACTTATGGAAATAGGTGATTATGTAAAGTCGATGCCATTATTGATTTCGGGGGTAATTAAAGTACTTCGTGAAGATGGTGAAGGTGATGAGCTGTTGTTGTATTTTCTTGAACATGGGGACACCTGTGCAATGACGCTTACCTGTTGTATGGGGCACACTAAAAGTGAGATTAGGGCCTTGGCAGAAACCGATACCAAATTGATCATGGTCCCTGTTCAAAAAATGGAAGAATGGCTTGCCAAATATAGCAGCTGGCGAAATTTTGTTTTACAGAGTTATCACAATAGGTTAAATGAATTGTTGGAGACCGTTGATAGCATTGCATTTATGAAAATGGATGAAAGACTCCTCAAATACCTTAAAGACAAAGCTCGTGTAAATAATGATAATACTATTACCACTACTCATCAACATATAGCTTATGAGTTGCATACCTCCAGAGTTGTAGTCTCCCGATTACTTAAGAAATTGGAGAACTTAGGCAGGATAGAACTGCATAGAAACCAGATAAAACTTATTGCAAATTAATTACCTATAAATCAGCATTTTAAAGATTTTTGATAGTGTATTCTACTTAATAGCTAAGAGACTGATATTTATCAGTCTTTTTTGTTGGTAAAACGCTGAACTTTGTAACCAATGTTACTTTATGGTAACCAAAACGAGCATAATTTTACAGTTAAATTTTACAGTCATTTTACAATGAGAATTGAACAAATATATACGGGATGTTTGGCCCATGCAGCCTATTATATCGAGAGCAAAGGCGAAGCTGCCATCTTTGATCCATTACGAGAGGTTCAGCCTTATATTGATAGGGCCAATAAGGATAATGCCAAAGTTAAATACGTTTTTGAAACCCATTTTCACGCTGATTTTGTGAGTGGTCATCTGGATCTTAAGAAAAAAACAGGTGCTCAGATAGTATTCGGCCCAACAGCTAACCCAAATTATGATGCCCTTATTGCTGAGGACAATCAAATATTTGAGCTAGGGGATTATAAAATAAAAGTGCTGCATACACCTGGTCATACCATGGAGAGCACAACATATTTGTTAATCGATGAGAATGATAAACAGCATGGCATTATTACAGGTGACACCTTATTTATTGGTGATGTGGGTAGACCAGATTTAGCACAGCATGTGGTTTCTGAATTAACGGAAGAAAAGTTGGCTGGCCATTTGTTCGACTCGCTGCGTAACAAGATCATGCCATTGGATGACAAGTTGATTGTTTATCCGAATCATGGCGCAGGTTCTGCTTGTGGAAAAATGATGAGTAAGGAAACCACCGATACACTTGGGCATCAGAAAAAAGTGAATTATGCCTTGCGAGCAGATATGACCAAGGACGAGTTCATAAAAGAACTTCTTACTGGCCTAACAGCCCCTCCAGGTTATTTTCCTCAAAATGTGTTGATGAATATATCTGGCTATGAAAGCTTGGATGCGATAATTGAAAGAGGCCAAAAACCGCTGTCTCCTGAAGCTTTTGAAATAGCTGCAAATGAAACAGGTGCTTTGATGTTGGATACTCGAAACCCCGATGACTTTGCTAAAGGATATGTCCCTAATAGCATTAATATAGGATTAAACGGCAATTTCGCACAATGGGTTGGTGAAATGATACCCGATGTTAAACAAGAAATACTTCTTATTACCTATCCTGATAAAGAAGAAGAGGCCATGACAAGATTGTCAAGGGTAGGTTATGATCATACGATAGGATTCTTAAAAGGTGGTTTTAAAAATTGGAAAGGCTCGAAAAAAAGGTTTGAAACGATTGCAAGGATTACTTCAGATGTTTACGCAAAAGCGTATCATGCCGAAATGCCCTTGGTCTTTGATGTGCGAAAGAAAAGTGAGTATGATTCTGAACATGTAAAAGGTTCTATCAATATTCCTTTAAATGAAATAAATAAGCATTTACAAGAATTTCCGAAAGAAGTTCCTTTTGTGGTTTATTGCGCCGGTGGTTTCCGAAGTATGATCGCTGCCTCTATATTAAAACAAAGAGGCTGGGATGATTTTGTTGATGTAACCGAAGGGTACGCAGGAATTTCCAAAACCAATATAGATAGAACAGATTACGTTTGTCCTACTACGATGTTATAAAGTAGGAGTTGTTGTTTAACTTGGATATTTGGGGAACGACTGTTTTCAAAAAATGGCCGTTCTCCAAAGACCAAGCAAAAATTAAAATATAGAAATATGTCATTTTTAAGTTCACTTTTTGGCGGTAGCGCCCTTAATTCAGATAAATTCGAAATTCTGGATACCGAGGCGTTTAGGGCTGCGATTAAACAAAAGAAAGTTCAATTGGTTGATGTTAGGACACCAAGAGAATATAAAGGTGGTCACATTGGAAAGGCCATAAATATAGATTTTTTCCAAGGTGGTAGTTTTAAGCAAGCTTTTGAAAAATTGGATAAAAATAAGCCAGTTTACCTTTACTGCAGATCTGGTAGCAGAAGTAAAAAAGCTGCTCAAAAGATATTGGATATGGGCTTTGAAATGGTGTATGACCTCAAAGGAGGGTTTATGGCTTGGTCCTAAGGTTGATATTAAAACTAAAGAAGGTTAAAGAAAAAGAATTAGTTTATGAAGGCTACAATAATTGTACAAAACTTAAAGTGTGGTGGTTGCGCGAGGACCATTACGAACAAAGTATCTGAACTAGAGAATATCTCTGATGTTCAGGTTTTTCCCAACACGTCGACAGTTTCGTTCGCATACGAAGATTCAAGTGATGCAATAAGGGTAAAGGATAAGTTAAAGGATCTTGGATACCCATCTATTGACAGTAAGAATACCATAGCCTCAAAAGCAAAATCTTTTGTTAGCTGTGCTACTGGGAAAATGTCAAAATGATGAATAAAATATTTCCTTTCATTTTAACAATTCTATTTGTTACAGTAAGTTGTAAAGACTCCAAAAAATCGGAATATTCTACTTCAGATAAAGCAGATTCTCAGGAGATCGTTACTACGGAAGAACATCCTGGCAAGAAGATTATGGAAACCGAGTGTTATATCTGTCATGATGCAACTACTCCTGAGGAATCTCGGATTGCTCCCCCTATGATTGCCATTAAGACTCGTTACACCATTGCAAATACCTCTAAGGAGGAATTTGTGGAACAAATGTGGGATTTCGTCAGTGACCCTACCGAAGAAAAAGCCGTAATGTATGGTGCATTAAGTAAGTTTGGTGTCATGCCATATCAAGCTTTTCCCGAGGAAAAAATCAAGTTGATAGCGGAATATATGTACGACAATGAAATTGCCAAACCTGAATGGTTTGAAGAACATTATAGAAAAGAGCATGGAGAAGGCCAAGGACAAGGAATGGGCAGAAGGAAAGGTCAAGGTAAACAGCAGCGAATTGGGCAAAATAAAACAAGTGCCAATTATTCTGACATTGGATTAAAATATGCTTTGTCAACAAAGGCACAACTTGGAAAAAACCTCATAAGAGCATTAGATAAAAAAGGACCCGATGGCGCTGTCGAATTTTGCAACATTGAGGCCATGAAACTCACGGATAGCATATCAGTAATGCATAATGCTATAATTAAGAGGGTGTCAGATAAGCCAAGGAATCCACTAAACAAGGCAAATACCAAGGAGTTAGGTCATATTGCTGCTTTTAAAACAATGCTAAAAGCTGGTGCTGATATAGAACCTATTTTGGAAGAAATAAACGGAGATGTCAATTTCTATTATCCCATAACTACAAATACAATGTGTCTACAGTGTCATGGAACATCCAAAGAGCAAATCAGCACTTCAACTTTAGAGACCTTAAGAAGGTTGTACCCCAAAGATAAGGCAATAGGATACGATGTTGGTCAAGTTCGTGGTATTTGGAGCATTAATTTTGCCAAGAACTCAATTGAATAAGCTTATTTAATTTATCCGTTCTTTTTAGATTTACCAAATCCATAGATATTTTGATGGATAAAATCTTGCGGAAAATCATCATCACCCGGAAAGCCAAGTTCAATCGTTCCACTATCTTCAGGTACGTGATTTGTTTTAAATATGTAATCCCACAGACTTAGACTGATTCCGAAGTTAATACCGTAGGATCCTTTAGGAAGCACATATGCATGATGATACAAATGCATAACGGGATTGTTCAAAATATACTTCAAAGGTCCCCAGGTCAATTTAATATTGGCATGGTTTAAATGACCGATTGAAATTGCAATAAAATGAACGATATAAGCCTGTTCTGGTTCAAAACCGCCTAAAATCATTACGCCCAAAGTTTTTAGTGGCTTATAGATGATGTTTTCCATCCAGTGATAACGCAAATGAGCTGCAAACCCCATTTCTTTGACAGAATGATGTACTTTATGAAATTTCCATAAGAAAGCATACTTATGAAGCAAGACATGGGTAAACCATTGTACAAAGTCAAGAATAATAAAGAAAATTACCAATTGGGCCCATGACGGCAAAGAAGAAAGGTCCAATAGGGTAAGGCTCTTTGAAGAAATGCCTATATCATTGAAAAGTAATCCCAACAATTTGTAGAAACCACTAACGGCAATCGCAAAAAGGAAGAAGTTGAAATACATATAAAAACCATCCAACCAAAAATCCTTTCTAAAGACGGATTGGTTTTTTCTCCAAGGAAAGGCAATTTCAAGACCCCATACGATCAATGAAATGACCGTGAGCCCCCAGAAGTAATTAGTGTACCACGGCACATCAAAAAGTATTGACTTCCAAGTCCAGTCCACGCTACCCATAAATGAGTTGACGAAAGCATCTAAATATTTTTCCATTTCAAAACGATTTAAATTTATAAAAATGTATTTATTCTATTCTTCGAGTATATACCAATCCACATTTCTAAATACTTCTCTGCGTCCCTTTTTGGCTGCAGGATAATTGGTAACTAGATAGTTTACGATGATATCTTCATTTGGCCCTAAATCCCAAAGATTTTGTGTTTCTTGCATCCAACGAATTGTGCTTATCCATCGCTCTTTGTTCATTCTATTTTGGGTGACTAATTTTGCAGAATGGCAGTTGGTACAATTGTTAACCACGGCCATAAGGCCTTCGGCTTCAACCAAACCCGTACGAATGTGTATTCCGTTTTCTATTTTATCATAGTTGTCTTCTACAATAGGAACAGCAGCATATTCAACTTCAGGTTTTGATTTTTTAAATACATCAGGATTTGAAACTAGGTATATAATGGTAAAGGCAGCGATGGCAAAAAGACCAAAGACACCAAGTAGCATTGTATAAATTGCCTTGACCTGTTGTTTGAATTTGCTATGATCTTCCATACTTATGCTAGCTTGATGGCAATTCGATGACAAGCGTTGTTGAGGTACCCTTTAGGGTTCCAACCCGGTAAGAGCATTGGTTGACTCTTTCCTTGCGAATCTGTGGCTCTCGCCCAAACTTCATAATATCCTTTTTTAGGAAATGAAATACTAGCAGAAAAATGTTGCCATGCTAGCCTGTTCTTTGGTTTTTCAATTGAACAATTTGTCCAAGTAGAGCCAAAATCAATTGAGTATTCCATATTAGAAACTTCAAGTTCACCTGCCCAAGCATGACCGCGAATATTCAATTTTTGATTTTCTTTAATAGTTGCTCCAGTCTTTGGATAGGTAATCAATGATTTTACAGGCATAGATTCAATTATGCACATATCTTCATCTTTTACCTTTTCGCCTGGCGCTACGGGATTACATGGAACTCTGTATGCAGTGCCTGTCATTTTGGTACCATCATGAACCTTATTTCTTACACTGATTCTATTGACCCATTTTCCTGAAACAGAGGCAGGCCATCCTCCTGCAACCAATCGTAGTGGATAACCATGTGCCAATGGAATATCCTCACCGTTCATTTTAAACGCAATTAAGGTTTCATCTTGCATGATTTTTGCCATTGGGGCACCACGGGAAATTGGCTCTTTTTTGGGATCTCTACTCAAATGAACATCCGCTGCATGGTATCCGATGTAAACTGCATCATTTTTTATACCTACATCCTCAAGAATATCACGTAATCTAACACCGGTCCAAGTCGCACAAGAAACAGCGCCAATGGTCCATTGGTTGCCTTTTGCAGGTGGGTCATATTCACTCCGCCCATTGCCACCACATTCCAAAGTTAATTGGTAAGTATGTTGCTTGAATTTTGATTTAAGCTCTTTTAGGGTATAACTTTTAGATTGTTTTACAGATTCACCATCAAAAGTCAACGTCCAATTATCCACATCTATGTCTTCCGGAATAATACCATTGTTTCGTATGAACATATATTTATTGGGAGTAATTTTATCATCCAGCAAATGGGCCTTGGCCTCAATATTCCAGGGTTTGTCATTTAAGACAACCATTTCCCCATCCTTATTGAACATCTTGAAAGGGTTAGGATCTTGTAGAGCCAATGGTTGATAACCTTTTGGTAATACATTTCCAAAAACAATTTCGGTACCAATTACAGAAGTCATGGTACCTAAAACTGCTTTTTTAACAAAATTTCGTCTTTTCATTTTAAGGGTTGAAGTTCATAATCTTCTAAAATAAGTATTTTTTGATTTTGTGGTCTGTAACAAAAGTTACACTTAATCCTAAAGATAAATAATTAGTCGTTTTCGCAGTATGATAGGTATCATTGTTTTTAAACTCGGCTAGGATTTGAATTTATTCCCAAATACCATTCGTTATTTCTTTTTCTTAAAATAATGCTTGTTTTGAAAGTATATATTCATCGAACCAATCATCTTTTTATATCATGCCAAAAGTTTTTTGGTTATTAAGCCTAAAAAATTGGGACCTAAGCAATTAATCATGAACGTAAATAAAGAATACAATTGAATCCTAGTTTTATTAAAATGGAATATCTGTAAAATAAAAGAACAGTTTAGCGCTTAAAAGATGTTTTTGAAATAAAAAAAAGGGAACCTTTCAAGTCCCCTTTCTATATAAATAATTCAAGTTTATGGTTAGATAAAAAGAAGATGTGTGCCTTCTTGATCTGCACGGCTATAGAAATCTCCAATAGTAATTATGTCATCGAGTTCATCAATTAGGTCTTCTCTTTTAAGATGGAACATATCTACTGCCAATTTACAACCCCAAAGTTTGCATCCAGAATCAGAGAGAATTTCAAGAAATTCTCCTATTGGTGGCATATCTAATTTCTCCATTTCTTTTTTCATCATTTTCGTTGCCAAGGCTTCAACTCCTGGCAGTCCACCCAACATGGTTGGCATATGCATAGCAGGGTTTCCCACTGTTGCAACGTGCAAATGATTCAATTTTTTCTTTTGAATGGCTTCCAATCCAAAAAATGTAAAGAATATTTCTGATTCAATCCCTTCCATTCGTGCCCCGTTGGCCATTACAAAAGCCGCATATGCATTTTCAATGGTTGCTTTTGAAAGTATGAAAAGCATTTTTTTTACTTTGGTCTTTCCCATGATTTTATTTTTAGTGAAGATTTTTAATGTTATTAAATACAGCTTTTGGGTTTTGGTATCCCAGCGATTAAAGTTGACTTTTTAAGTGGGCCACCTGGAAATAAGCTATAAAACTCTTTTATGTTTATTACACCACTTTTTTTGATACCCCTAATAGAAAGTGGTTCTTCATTGTTGTGTTTTTCATGTATGTATTCTATGACTTCCCAATGTTTTTCCGTCATGCAAATATCTTGCTCATCGGCTAGACATACACATATTTCTTTGCTCCATTGTGAGAATTCGGTCATATATCCCTCTTCATTAACATCTATTTCGGTTTGTGCTATTACTTTTTTCATTATGTATTGAATTATTTGTTATTAATTATTCCTATTCTGCTTTTATATCAAACTTTTTACCCTTGAAACTCATGTTCCTTGAGACAAAAGGTATTGCAATGCCTTTCAATAGCATATTCCAATAAACCCATCTAAAGGCAAGTTTCCCCCAATGGTTGAAAACGCTTTCCTTTAATAACTTTAGTGGTCCAATACCGGCAAAAGGGAATGTCCCGTGAACTGGTTCCTGATCATAGTTAAAGTCAATCAGCAATGCCTTGTTGTTACCTGTTTCTATGAAACAATTCGCATGACCATCAAATTCTTCCTTTAGTTTATATCCCTTAGTGTAAAGGAGAATATTGTCAGTCAGGGTCTCTGCTTGAAAATGGGCTACAGAACCTGCTTTAGATGCAGGTACATTTGTGGCATCACCAATTACAAAAACATTTTTATGGGCTTTTGACTGCAAACTATGTTTGTGTGTTGGAATAAAATTTAAATCATCCCCCATTCCCGAGCGTTCAATAACCTCATCACCCATATTTGTTGGAATAGTGACTAATAAATCAAAAGGGATTTCTTTATCTGCATAGTCAATAATCATTTTGTTATCATTATCCACACGTTCTATGGCAAAATCAATCTCAATATTGATTTGTTTTTCTTCCAAAAGATAATTGAGCGCTTTGGTACAAGTTGGTTTTGTGAATGCACCTGAAAGTGGTGTCACATATGTAATTTCTACCTTGTCCCTCATTCCTTTTTTCCGGAAATAGGAATCGGCAAGAAAAGCAAATTCCAATGGTGCTACTGGACATTTTATAGGCATCTCAGTTAAATGAATCACTAATTTACCACCTTCCCATTCCCGTAGTTTATTTCGAAGAGATAAAGCACCTTCATAAGTATAGAAATCAAAAATGTCTTTTTGCCAAAGGGGGCCTAATAAGCCTTCTGTTTCATCGGGTGCAATTTTAGAACCAGTAGCGACTATCAAAATATCATACTCAAGCGTTTCATCAGAGAGTTCAACTTTATTATCTTCTGGAAAAATTTGTTCTATTTTTTTTTGAATATAATTTACTCCTTTTGGAATGAATTTACCACCTTTCTTTTTTACTTGATCCTCTGTATATGTATCAAAAGGTAGAAAAAGGAAACCTGGTTGGTAATAATGGGTTTTGTATTGATCTACTATGGTGATTTTCCAATCTTTTTTTTGTAGTTTTTTAACCAAATGGTTTGCCATCATCGTTCCTGAAGTACCCGCTCCTAATATTACTAAGTTTTTCATTTTGTTAATTATTGGAATTGAACCAAGTTGTGAAACATTTCTTCAATTATTCAGGTGTAAAATTATTAAGCAAGAGGGGCGTATTTTATGACATTTGTCATAATGACAGGTGCTTTATTGTAACAAAAGTTACAAAAACATTTTTTTAAAATATTGAAAAACAAGTATTTACAAAAATAAAACCACGCTATTAACCAATAAATACTGGTTGACTAGGCGATAATGATCTAGTAAAATACTTTCAATGACATTTGTCATGAAACTTCACTTTTTTCAGGAATAATTTTGAGGTGTTTAAACAATCAATGAATTATGCAGGAAGCTTGTGATATTTAGAAGTGCGAGCTACTGAAAATACTAAAACTCAATAATCATGAGAAAAACAATTCTTAATTTATCGTTTCTATTTTTTGCAACAACGGTCTTAGCTCAGTCTGGTCATATTATGCAAGGTGTTGGGGCTGTTAATATGTCAATGGGAGGAGCGGCGACTGCCCAACCTCTTGATATTTCCGGTGCAATGCAATGGAACCCAGCAGCACTTTCTGTTTTTGACAGTAAAAGTATTAAACTCGATGTAGGTTTATTCTTTTCTTCACCAGAGTTAAGCTCAAGCCTACCTCCAAATATGTTATGGCAACCTGGTGATTTTGGCCCAGGGGCACCTGGTTCACCAGCAGTTAATGGTACAACCATGGATGACAGAGGAATGTCACCAATGCCGGCATTAGCAATGGTTTGGGGAAAAGAGGGGAGTAAGCATACGTTTGGAGCTTCTGCATTTGGTATAAGTGGCTTTGGTGTTACTTTTCCACAGGAAGCCAATTTGCCTATGGACACAAGTGGTAACCCTAATCCAAATTGGAATCCAACAGATTCCAATCCAATTAACTGGCCACAAAGTTTAAATGGTTTTGGACATATTGAATCTGATTACATGTTATTACAAGTAGGTTTGTCCTATGCTTATGAATTGTCTGATAAGTTTTCTTTTGGAATTCAACCAAATATTAATTATGCTGCACTGGAATTAGCACCTAATCCAACAGCAAATCCAACAATGGCAGGTTATCCAACCGCAGATAAAGCTTCGGCAATTGGTTTTGGAGCTCAATTTGGATTATTCTATGATTCTGGATTAGGATTAAAATTAGGGGCATCCTATAAAACAGCTCAAAAATTTGGGGAATTTGAATTTGATAATACTTATTTGGATAATAGTACTGCTAAAAACAATTTTCAAATGGATTACCCCGCTATTTTATCTCTTGGATTTGGTTACTCAGCAGGAGATGTTGATTTAGCACTTGATTTTAGAAGAGTGGATTATGAAAACACAGAGGGTTTTTCTGAAACTGGATGGACTCCAACAGCTTCTGTAGCTGGATTTGGATGGAAAAATATATCTATTTTATCAGCGGGGCTTCAGTATAAGGGAATAAACAAATTACCATTACGTTTTGGTTATACCTATAGCTCAAACCCTATTCCGGAAGAAGTGACATTTTTTAATATTCCAGCAACTGCAATAATTAAAAATGCATATCAATTTGGATTAAGTTATGAAGTAAATAACACTTGGAAACTAGATGCTGTCTATCATTATGGAGATAGTAATGGAGCAACGGAAGGAAAAATCTTAAATCCGATGATGACTTCTCCGAACAATCCTCTAGGTGCAGTTCCTGGGTCATCGGTTTCCTACGAAATGACTACGTCGATGATCATGGTTGGTATTGGTTATACTTTTAATCAATAATTAATTCAAGTATTGATATAATAAATAAGGGGGCTATTGCCCCCTTTATTTGTTTTATAGTTTTTTTCTAGAATTTGTACTGTACAAAAGCAGATAAATTTCTACCAGGATCATTGATTGGTACAGCTTTAAAATTAGCTTGGTTTTTAAATGAAAAATTCAAGTGGTTGTGATAGGTTTCATCAAACACATTTAATGCCGCTACTCCCAATGTAAGATTTTTAATGGGCACAACCCCCAATCTAATATCCATTACTTCATATCCTGCCGTCTGTGTTTCGCCAAACGATTCCGAAATATTATCCTGTTTTGAGGTTAAGGTATAGTTGGCGTTTACCCAAAACTTTTCCTTTTCGAATCCTAGTTTAAACCTGGTGGTCAGAGGAGGTACCAATGGTAAGGATTCATTCAAATCCTTATTTTTAGCATATACATAGGCCAATTCTGTCGTGAAATTGAAATTGTTGAGAAAATCGACCCCAGCAGCAACTTCAAAACCGGTTTTATAAGCTTTATCTAAATTTCTGAAAACCTTGGGATTTCTGGGTTGGGCCATTGGCATAAACTTACGTGTTTGTGTTTCATCAATCACGGCCACTATATAGTTCTCATAGAACGAATAATAGAAAGATGAGCTATAAATAAATCGGTCAGAAGATGTATCGGTAAACGGTAGTTTTCCCTTGAACCCTATTTCAAATTGGTTGTTGACCTCTGCATCCAAATTAGGGTTGCCAATATATTCATAAGAATCCTGACCAACTGTAAAATGGTTGATAACACGTTCTATCATATTTGCTGAGCGTACTCCTCTTCCATAGGCCAATTCCATCATAAACTCAGTAGAGGGAGCGTATTTTATTGATGCTGTACCACTAAAATTATGCTCGGTTGTTTTATCTAAATCCGGATATAAAGCAAGAAAATCTGCTGCAGGATCCTTTATTTTCGAAGTAACCAAATCATAGCGCAATCCTGTAGTCAAAATAGTATGGTCAGTCAATGGATATTTACTTTCTGCAAAAAGACCGATATCATTTATATAAGAATCTTGCCAAACCTTATCAGTAAATTCCATAGGAGTAGGTAAGGGCCCCATCATATTGCGTTTCACCAATCGGGTACGTTCACCATCCCTGCCAATATGCATGGCATCTATACCTGTAAAGAGGGTGAAATTTTCAGAAGGTTTTAGTTTGAATTCGATTTTCCCGCCTGCAGTGGTGGCATTAATCGCGGAAACGGCATCGGTCATCATAAAACTAGGTCTTTTGGCATTGCTCATTACATGATCCACATAACTATAATAGAGTTTTGCATCAATGTTCTTAAGTGTACCGTTTAATCCGGTCAATTTATAATCCAGAGATAGAATACTACTATCATCTAAATCGGTATCCATTGGTAATCCTGCGTGAAGTACATCTCGTCCAAAAGATTGCCTCCAATGTGCTTGTAATCGTTGGTTCGGCGTAAAATTGAGACCTACTTTAACTCCATAATCCAAACTTCGGAAAGAGGATGGGACTTCTGTACCATCTCCATCTTCGTAATTGCCGAAATCCCTTAAACCTACATTCCCTGTAATATCGTATTTTTCAGTAGCTTGTTGTAAACGTGCCATTGAAACCAATGAACCACCGTTACTTTCGTATCCTACATGTACACTACCATGAATTCCATAATCACTGGCATCGGGGACTTGTGTCACCATATTAACAATGCCTCCAAAGGTGGCACCATAACGTACTGTGTATGGTCCTTTGATAATTTCGATTTTTTCAATTTCCTCAGGGATAACATGTGTGGTAACGGGATCCATTCGATTTGGGCAAGCGTGCATAGCTTTAGTGCCACCATCAAATTGCACGTTCAATTGCTCATATTGTGAAGCCCTAAAACTAGGGTCATTGGCATAATTACCCCGTTTTATTAATGAAAACCCGTTGACATCGTTAAAAAGATCAGCGACATTTCTGGGTTGCACAATCTTTTTCACATAGTCATTGGTTTCGACAGTGAAAACAGGATCGGTTTTTGAGTTTCCGGTGACCATTACCCCAGAAATATTGATGGGTGCCTCATCAAGTACAAATGAAGCTCTTTCTGTTTGAGGGGTAATGAAATCTTCAAAAGTCTTATAGCCAAGATATGATATGGCAATGCTTGCTCCTTTTTCAGGAATAGTTAAATCAAAATTACCGTTAGAATCTGTATAGGTTGTAGCCTTATTGTTTACAGTAATATGCGCTTCTTCAATTGGATTGTTTTCATGGTCTAAAACTTGACCTTTAAAATTCTGTGCGTTTATTAAGTGACCGGTAAATATGCATACGGCCACCAAAAGATGTTTTAAATTCATTATTGAATCTTTAAGTTATAAATAGTGTAGGATTGAATCAAAGTAAAACATTGACTCAGTTTGGAAATCTAAAATGTACTAAACCCTGGGTGGCTGAAACTCTTTCTCTAGTAGATGAAAATTGTAGAGGTTAGTGTACTGGTTAATGGTGTTAATATTTTCAGTAATTATCGAAAAGTCATAGTCCACTCTTGATTCAAGGAACAAAATCGTTTCAGTTTTCAAAAAGTCAAGATTTATCGGTGGAGTATCATCATTTGATTCCTGCAACAATATTTTGGAGAGCTCACATTTACCGTCACAGTTTAATTCTGGACGCTCTTTATTTTCACAAAAACGTTCTACAAAATCATCTGTGAATAGGGCATAATATCCTATGGTTCCAGCAATTTTTAGACTGCTGGTCAAAGTCAGAACCAAAAAGAGTATAGATATGATTAAACTCTGTTTTTTCACGCCACAAAACTATTCTCAAAATTTTGTTTAAAACCTGACATTTATCATGAATTTAAGAGGTCATTAACAATAGTTTTGCCAATTAAAGATATAAATGTCTTTTTATCCTTTTTTAACAACCAATTAAATCAACAAAAAATGTTATCCAAAAAACAAGCAAGAGCTTTCTTTCTCGGAGGAACATTAGTAACCTTTCTAGTTTTTATAGGGCTTACTATTTATTCTTTCAGTGTTGAAAATGATCAATCTAACCATGAGAACATTACAGAAGCTGTAGTGAGAGGCAAAAACATCTGGGAATCCAATAATTGCATGGGTTGCCATACCATTTTAGGTGAGGGTGCATATTATGCCCCTGAACTTACAAAAGTTGTTGACCGTATGAACATGAAATATGACGGTCAAGGCGAAGAAGTAATCAAAAGTATTTTAATGTCTCCAGTACCCTGGCAACCCAATGGAAGAAAAATGGTTGCTTATGAGATGACCGAGCAGGAAGCAGAAGATATGGTTGAATTTTTTAAATGGATCGGAGAAATCGATTTAAACGGATTTGACCGAATTGTATCACCATTGGCTAAAGAAGACAACTAACAACTAAACTAAAAAATCATGAAATATAAATCACAAAAAGTAGCCTATTGGTTTTTTGCTTTATCAATGTTATTGTTGGTACTGCAATTGGTATATGGCTTTGTAATGGGTTTTGCCCGAATTGGCTTTGATAATTTACACGAATTTGGTATTCCCTTTAACACTGCACGTGCAGTGCATACTAATTTATTGGTAGTTTGGTTGCTCTCTGGTTTTATGGGCGCAGCATATTATATTATTCCCGAAGAGGCCCAACGAGAGTTGGTAAATGTAAAATTGGCGTATGTACAATTAATTAGTTTGGCCCTTGTTGGAGTAGCTGCAGTCGTTGGTTATCATTTTAACTATTGGGAAGGGCGTAAATTTTTAGAAATTCCTAGACCATTGGACTTCTTGGTAGTAGTTAATGTTTTACTGTTCCTAGGATTGATTCTGGTTACTCTGTTCAAAGGTAAGCGGCGAACAACCACAGCTTTGGTATTATCTATGGGATTGTTGTTTGCAGCTTTATTGTATTTGCCTGGAATGTTACCTTTTGATAGTCAAGTGACTGATTCCTTTTTCAGATGGTGGGTTGTTCACCTATGGGTTGAAGGTGTTTGGGAATTGATTATGGGAGGTATTCTTTCTTTCCTATTGATTAAATTAACGGGTGTAGATAGAGAGGTTATTGAGAAATGGCTTTATGTTATTGTTGGGCTAACGTTTCTTTCTGGAGTATTAGGAACAGGTCACCATTACTACTATATAGGTGTGAACAAAATCTGGTTGATTGTAGGTGGTATATTTTCTGCCTTGGAACCTTTGGCTTTCTTGGCGATGGCATTGTTCGCTGTGAACATGTATAGAAAAGGAGAGAAGAAACATCCAAATAAACTGGCACTGTATTGGACACTTGGTGCGGCGATTGTATCTTTTGTAGGTGCAGGGCTTTTAGGATTTGCACATACGTTACCACAAACAAACCTATATACACACGGTACTTTGGTTACTGCTATGCATGGTCATTTAGCTTTCTGGGGAGCTTATGGTATGATTGTTTTGGCAATTATTAGCTATAGTTTACCTAATATGACCGGTAGAAAATTATACACTAGTTCTACTGGTAGAGCTGCGTTCTGGCTTTCTAACATTGGTATGATAGGTATGACGGTCGCTTTTGGTGTAGCTGGTGTTGTACAAGTGTATTTAGAACGAAAACTTGGTATGGAGTTTATGGAAGTACAAAACGAAACCAAGGTACATTTTGTAGTCCTCATATTATGTGCTACACTCTTTACAACTGGAATAATCATGTACATTGTTGATTTTTATAAACATGGTAAGCCTTCGGACGAGGCTTTGGAAATAAATCAATAATATTAACATAATAAACAACAACCAAATAAATCAATAAAGTATGAGAAATTTGAAATCAATTTTCCATAGGGCAAGTATTGCCCTAATGGGTACTCTTTTAATAGCTAGTTGTAGTGAAAGTGTCCCTGAGGCTAAGGCTTTAAAGGATGCTTCTACAATAGCTATTAAGGGAACCATGAAAGCAGAGTTAACAGCGCCACCTTTTGTACCTGCTCCAGTTGGAGATCGTCCAGCAAAAAAGTTGATAGTAAACATGGAGATTCTTGAAGAGGTAGGAACCATGACTGATGGCGTAGAGTATGTGTATTGGACATTTGGAGGATCTGTGCCAGGAAGTTTTATTAGAACTCGTGTAGGTGATGAGGTAGAATTTACGCTATCAAATCACCCAGATAATAAATTACCACATAATATTGATTTGCATGCAGTAACTGGACCAGGCGGTGGAGCAACTTCTTCGTTTGTTGCACCAGGGCATGAAAAAACATTTTCATTTAAGACATTGAATCCGGGATTGTACGTGTATCACTGTGCTACAGCCCCTGTCGGAATGCACATTGCTAATGGAATGTATGGTTTAATTTTGGTCGAGCCAGAAGGTGGATTGCCAAAAGTAGATAAGGAATATTACATTATGCAAGGTGATTTCTATACCAAAGGGGAATATGGAGAATCTGGATTACAACCTTTTGATATGCAAAAAGCAGTGGATGAAGACGCAGATTATGTAGTGTTTAATGGTAAAGTAGGAGCACTTACAGGCGACAATGCAATAACTGCCAATGTTGGTGAAACGGTTCGATTATATGTTGGTAACGGTGGGCCTAATTTAACTTCTTCCTTTCATGTTATTGGAGAAATTTTTGATAACGTGCATATAGAAGGAGGTTCTATAATTAATAAGGACGTGCAAACAACATCAATCCCAGCTGGTGGCGCTGCTATTGTTGATTTCAAGGTTGATGTTCCCGGAACATTCATTCTGGTAGATCACGCCATTTTCAGAGCATTTAATAAAGGAGCTTTGGGTATGTTAAAAGTAAATGGTGAGGAAGACAAGAAATTGTACTCCGGAGTTATGCAAGAAGGAATTTATAACCCTGAAGGCGGAGCAATACAAAGCATGCCTAATGACGAAACTGAGAAAGCAGTGGCCACAAATAAAACACTTGCACAAAAGATTGAATCTGGAAAGCAGTTATATACAAATACTTGTTTTGCTTGTCACCAAGCAAATGGTGAAGGTATAGCTAGTGCTTTCCCACCATTGGCAAAATCTGATTATTTAAATGCGGATGTTAATAGAGCCATTGACATTGTATTACATGGTAAAACAGGGGAAATCACTGTAAACGGTGTTAAGTATAATAGCGTAATGACCAAACAAACATTATCTGATAGTGAAGTTGCAGACGTGTTGACCTATGTATACAATTCATGGGGTAACAATAAAACAAACATAAGTACATCTACAGTTACACAAAGAAGAAGTGCTCATTAACAGTTAAAATACATTTAATATGAATACTGTTTTAAGACTGATGATTTGCATACTGTTTAGTTGGATAACCAATGTGAATTGTCAGTCTAAAATGGTTTCGATAGAAGGAGGCTCTTATATACCGTTGTATGGCAGGGATTCTATGAAGGTCACCATTGCTGATTTTTATATGGATGTATATCCTGTAACGAATAAAGAATTTCAACAATTTTTAGATGATACTCCGAAATGGAGAAGATCTAATGTGAAAAGACTTTTTGCTGACGATAATTATTTAATGAGTTGGTCGTCGGACACAGCACTCAGTGAAAACCAATCGCTTAAAGCTCCAGTCACCAATGTTTCTTGGTTTGTGGCAAATGACTACTGTGAATGTCAGGGGAAAAGATTACCTACAGTAGACGAATGGGAATATGTAGCAATGGCAAACGAAGAGTTACCAGATGCCCGTACGATAAAAGGCTATAATGAGTATATACTATCGTGGTACGAAAAACCAAAAACTTTTAATAATGAAATTGGGTCAACCTTCAAGAATTACTGGGGTGTATATGATTTACATGGTTTAGTTTGGGAATGGACTTTGGATTTCAACTCAGTTTTAGTGTCAGGAGAGTCACGAAAAGATGTTGACAATGATAGTAATCTATTCTGCGGAAGTGCGGCAATAGGTGCAACGGACCTTATGAATTATGCAGCTTTTATGAGGTATGCCATTAGAGGTAGTGTTAAAGCCAAGTATACAATGAAAAACTTAGGTTTTAGATGCGTGAAGGATAACAACCAATAATAAAAAAATGAATTTCTCTAAATATGTATTATTCCTTTTTGTAGCCTGCATGTCTTTTGCATCATGCAATACAAAAAAAACAAATAAAGATCAGGTGGCTTATCATTGCCCAATGGAGTGCGAAGGTGATAAGACCTATGAATCTGAAGGTAGTTGCCCCGTTTGTAAAATGGATTTGGTCTTATTGGAAAACAAGCCAATACTAGCCAATACAGATGAAATTTCTGAAGAATCAATATTCAATTTAACCTCTAAATGGAACACCGAAGAGGGGAAAACAATTGAATTAAAAGATTTGAAAGGAAAGCCCTTGGTCATGGTAATGATCTATACCACATGTAAGGCAGCATGTCCTAGACTTGTTGCAGATATGCGAAACATATCAAAACAGATTCCTGAAAATAATACTGATGATTTGCAATATGTTTTAATTAGTATTGATCCAGAAACAGATACTCCAAAACGTTTGAAGGCTTTTGCAATTGAAAATCAAATGGACGGCGAGCAATGGACATTTCTTCAAGGGTCTATGAGTGGTGTACGAGAGTTTGCCAATGTATTAGCTGTAAAGTATAAGCAAATATCACCTATAGACTTTTCTCATTCGAATATTATTAGTGTATTTAACGCTGCTGGTGAATTAGTTCATCAACAAGAGGGATTAGGAGTAGATAATAAGGAAACGGTACAAGAGATTAAAAACTTGTTGAAATAACGAAAAAGAATAATCATGATAATTACAGAGAATAAAACCGTAGGCGAAACGGTAACCGAAAATATTAAGACAGCCCATATTTTTAAGAAATATGGTATTGATTTTTGCTGTGGTGGTGGCATAAGTATAAATAAAGCATGTGAGAAAAAGAATGTGGATTTCTCAAAACTAGTAGAAGAACTACAACTTGTTGATAAAACCCAAAAAGCTTATGATTATGATAAATGGGAACTCGGGTTTCTAATTGATCATATTGTAAATATTCATCATGCCTATGTAACTGAATCAATTCCCCTAATTCTTCAATATTCAGCTAGGGTTGCAGAAGTTCATGGTCATCATTATAAAGAAGTTATTGAGATAAACACCCTTTTTGGGGAGGTGTCCATAGAATTAAAAGCCCATTTGAAAGATGAGGAAACCATTCTTTTTCCATATGTAAAGCAGATGGTAAAAGCAGAAAAAGAGGAGACCAGAATCGGACTCGCTGATTTCGGAAGTGTTAGTAATCCAATTAAAACTATGTTCGAGGAACATGAGGGTGCAGGCGATGCTTTTAAAAAAATTGCGCAGTTGACCAATAACTATACTCCACCTCAAGACGCATGTAATACGTTCAGGGCACTTTACGCCAAGTTAGAAGAATTTGAGCAAGACCTGCATCAACATATTCATTTAGAAAACAATATTTTATTTCCAAAAGCCATCCAATTAGAAAAGTCTTTATAAAGGATAATACAACTCTATTTAATACTTACGATTATGAAAAAAATGTTTTTTTTATTCGTTTTGCTTACCCTTTTTTCAAATACAATTTCTGCACAGCAGTTTGATTTATCAGCGGAGGTCAGACCTAGGTATGAGAATACCCATGGGGTCAAGACCCTTATTAATGACGATGTAGATGGTGCAAATTTTATATCACAGCGAACTCGCTTGAATTTTGGATTTAAACAGGAAAAAATAAGATTGGGTGTTTCGTTACAGAATGTTAGAGTATGGGGAGATGTAAGTACTTTATCATCCAACGACAATGCCAATGCCTTACATGAAGCATGGGCTGAAGCCATACTATCGGACAAGCTTTCGTTAAAGCTGGGTAGACAAGAAATTGTTTATGATGACCACCGTATTTTTGGTAATGTAGGTTGGGCACAACAGGCCAGAAGCCATGACGCTTTTGTCTTGAAATTCGTTCCTGATGAGAATAACAAGTTAGATTTTGGATTGGCACTCAATGCAGACAGTCAGGCTGGAATAGATAATCTATACAGTAATGCTGCAGGCTATAAATCACTTCAGTATGTATGGTATCACGGTGCTTTTGATAAATTCGGATTAAGTGTTTTGGCTCTGAATACAGGAATAGAATATTTGGACAGTTCTGATGAACAAACCATTGATTATACAATGACGTTCGGTCCAAGAGTAACCTATAAATCTGGAGATTTCAATGCGGATGGGGCAGTTTATTTGCAGACTGGAAAAACTAGAAATACTGATGTAAGCGCATCGTATTTTTCTGGTAATGTGGGCTATAAGATTAGTGATAATGTTTCACTCGGAGGTGGTTTTGAGTATCTTTCAGGGAAAGATCAAAATGATACAAACGCTGATGTCAAATCCTTTGCTCCATTATTCGGGACTAACCATAAATTTAATGGTTGGATGGATTATTTTTATGTTGGCAATCATGGAGGTTCTGTTGGTCTAACTGATATTTATGCTTCTCTTGGGTTTAGTAAGGATAAGTTTTCAGCCAAAATAATTCCACATATTTTCTCAGCTGCAGCAGATGTATATAATGGGGCAACGAAAATGGATAATGGATTGGGAACAGAAATTGACCTAACAATTGGTTATAAATTGGCCGATAATATTGCATTGAACGCTGGCTATTCAAAAATATTCGCCACAGAAACAATGGAGGTATTAAAAGGAGGAGATAAAGACGCAAATAATAGTTGGGCATGGGTAATGTTTACCTTTAAACCAAAATTATTTTCATATTCACCACAAACAAACTAAGATCACGTGATAGAAGCACCATATTATCATACCATAGGCAAAGAAGTTGAGGTATTCGAACATTCCTATAAGAGTAAAATTCCTTTTTTACTTAAAGGGCCAACCGGTACTGGTAAATCTAGGTTTATTGAGTACATGGCCCATGAGTTGGGCAAGAAATTGCTAACTATTTCTTGTCATGAAGAAACATCTTCTACAGATTTAATAGGTCGTTATATCATTAAAGGAGCTGAGACGGTATGGATGGACGGTCCTTTGACTATGGCAGTAAAGGAAGGCGCTATAATTTATTTGGATGAAATAGCAGAGGCAAGACCTGATGTTATCGTTGCCATACATTCTTTAACCGATCACAGACGCGAATTGTTTATTGATAAACTAGGAGAGACTGTTAGAGCCCATGAAGACTTTATGTTGGTAGCATCCTTTAATCCAGGATACCAACGTGGGTTCAAAGAACTGAAACCGTCAACTAGGCAACGTTTCGTTGCAGTTTCCTTTGATTATCCCGAGGCTAAAATTGAGCAAGAAATATTGGTTTCTGAAACTGAGATTGACGAGGGGACAGCAAAAAAATTAGTGAATATAGCTACCAAAATAAGGAATTTGACTGAACTTGGATTAACAGAAACAGTTTCGACGCGATTGTTGGTTGATGCTGCAAAATTGATTCATAGCGGGCTGCCCAAAAGACTTTCAGTTAGGGTAGCAGTAGTTGAGCCCTTAACAGATGATCTAGAGGTTGTTGAGGCTCTAAAAGATCTGTGCGATTTAATGATCTAATAGTTTTATCAAGGAAGTATGTTTGAGTTTGAACCCGATGAGTATCTCTTCACCAAATTTGCCCACTATTTTAAAAGACGGAAAAAGGCAAAGCAGGAGCAAATTGCGCATACGGTAAAACTAGAAGACCTGAAGCCACGTTTAACCATTTTTGCCCGTGCCATTACCGGCAGAGCAATAGAGATTTATGATGCAGAGCGGGAGGGAGGTTATAGAAATGATAATTTTTTTCTTCCAACTAAGTTTGCAGATTTTCAATCGTCTGATGAAAATATTGCTTTTTACTTATTTCGTATCCTGTATTTATCCGTTCAAAAGAATTTGGATTTGAATTGGAAAGACAATCAAGAATACGAACTCAAAGAATCCCAGAAAAAGTCTTTTGAGAACTCTCAACAGGTATTGAGTTCTTTGTTTGAGCAATTTCCGATAACAAAAGAATACCACGAAAAATTCAAATCATATTATAAGGAGATTTCAAAAAATGAACAATTGGTCGATTATTCCTTTATTTATGGGAAATGGATGCGTGATGTACCGGATAATGAGGCATCAAAACAATTAGAGAATTTTACCGATAAGGTAAAAAAAGCGGAAGAAGAAAAGCCTGAGACCATACTTAAATCAAATGCTGTTGAAGAGATTATTTCCGTACAAATAGACCAAAAACAGATGGATGATGCTGTATTGCAACATCAATTTGAAAAAGTAGAAACAGCAGAGGAATTTGGTGGCAACTTCCGTGACATGGATGGTGATGATGAACTTGACGAACACTCCAATGCGTTAGAGGATTTGAATATGAAATATACCGTTCGTGTTGATGACACCGCACATTCGGTATACCAGGCAGAGTTTATTGAGAATACAACCATCGCAGAAAGTGCAGAGAACAATTCTTCAAGTTATCATGTAACTTACGATGAATGGGATTATTCGACAAGATCTTATAAAGAAGATTTTTGCAAGGTCTATCCCAAGACAAATCTAAAGGCCGATGTTGATTATTACAAGAGAACCATTGCCAAGAACAATTCCACATTAACAGGTTTGCGTAAAATGTTGACTACGGTCAATAATAAATTCCAACAGCAGCGACGACAGACTCAGGGAGAAGAATTTGATATTGATGCTATTACCGATTTGTTCGTTGATGTGCATTCAGGGCATACTCCATCAGAAAAAATTTATTTGTCAAAAAGAAAAAAAGAAAAGGACCTTTCTATTTTGCTCTTATTGGATATCAGTTTATCCAGTGATGGTTATGCTGCCGGCAATAGGGTTATCGATGTAGAAAAAGAGGTTTCTATTTTGTTTGGTGAGATTTTGAACGAATTCAATATTGATTTTTCAATTGATTGTTTTTACTCGAAGACCAGAAACCATTCCACCTATTTGACCATTAAAGGTTTTGATGAAGATTGGAACCGAGCCAAATTCAAGGTGGGTGCTGTTGAACCAAGTGGTTATACGCGTATTGGTGCAGCTTTAAGACATTCTGGCGCCCTATTGGATAAAAGAGACACCAAGAACAAATGGGTAGTTCTAATCTCAGATGGAAAACCCAATGACTATGATAAATATGAGGGTAAATATGGAGTAAATGACGTGAAGCAGGCCCTAAGAGAACTCAATGAACGTCAGATAAATTCCTATGCCTTGGCTATTGAAGCACAGGCCAAATATTATTTGCCACAAATGTTCGGTCAAAACCATTATCAGATTCTAACCACTCCGGTTGAACTGTTACAATCATTGGTAAAACTGTATGAAAAGATTAAACACCAGAGCTAATGAAATCCGGAGCTATTGATCATAAAAGTATTTACTATCCACCGGGCGGCGTTCTTATGTGGATTATAATTTTTTTAGAGCTGCTTACTTTTGGTGCTGCACTAGTCGCGATGGTTTATTATGGTAGGCAAGAATTTGAAATGTTTCATAACTCAAGATTGCAGTTAAATGCATCTATTGGTACCATAAACACCTTGTTTTTGATTTCCAGTGGTTATTTCATGGCGCGTTCGGTAGGCTATTTAAAAAGCAATGAAAAAAACAGGTCTCTATTCTTTCTAAAACTCACGATGTTTGGTGGACTTTTATTTTTGGCATTGAAAAGTGTGGAGTATTACTTTAAGATTGATGCAGGACTCACCGTAGGGCACAATACCTTTTTTACTTTTTATTGGATGTTGACCCTATTTCATGTCATACATGTAATTGTTGGGTTAGTTATTTTGGCTTCGGTTTATTTTGGATTAAAAAAGGAAATATCAACGGTTTCTATTGATGATATGGAGGCCAGTGCTGCATTTTGGCATATGTGTGATTTAATTTGGTTACTCTTGTTCCCTGTAATCTATTTATTGTTTTAATATGGAAAAGACAGCTAAAATTTACACTGGTTTGATTGTGCTAACCGTTTTGTCAATAGTTGCTGCCTATTATGTTAATTATGTTACTGTAATAATGATTTTGGCTGCATTAAAATTTATCGGTGTTTCATTTTACTTTATGGAACTCAAAAAGGCACATATTTTTTGGAAAGTATCACTACTTGTATTTTTAATACTCTTTGTGGTGCTCATATTGTTCCTTTTTGAACAATGACATAATATGTAGAAGCTAAATATTAGCTCAAATTATTTAAAAGGAGTGTCAAATTTTTGACACTCTTTTTTTTATATGTAACAAAGGTTGCAGTACATGTGTTGTTTAAGTTTCAACTTTACAAAGAATTAAAATATTGGTCATTGTTGCTGATGGCCACGGGGAAACCCGAAAAGTTGATCAATGACGTCCATATTTCATTGATTTGTTTGGTTGTTGAAAAAGGCGCCCTTCATATGAAGGGCGCCTTTTTGTGTAACAAAGGTGGCAGTATAGATTTTATTTTAATCCGAATTTTACTGCAAATATTAAGATAATGTCAAGAATTGTTGTTTTGGGAGCGGGTATATCTGGTCATGTGGCCGCATCCCACCTTAGAAGAAAACTTTCCAAAGAACATGAAGTTGTGGTTGTTTCCCCAAACAGTAATTACCAGTGGATTCCTTCAAATATATGGGTAGGTATCGGAAGAATGAAACCTAAGGATATTCTTTTTCCATTGGCACCACTATACAAGAAAAAAGGAATAGATTATAAACAGGCCAAGGTAACCACCTTTCATCCTGAAGGAGATTCAGAAATAAATGATCCCTATGTTGTCGTAGAATATGTAGCAGGTAAAGAAACAGGTAATAGAGAGATGGTAACCTATGATTATTTAATAAATGCTACAGGACCCAAGTTGGCATTTGATATGACAGAGGGCCTTTCTCCAGCAACAAATAAAGCATACTCGGTCTGTACGTATACACACGCTACAGAAGCCTGGCATGCATTGGATCAATTGATCCAAGAATTGAAGCAGGGTAAAAAGGCCAAGATATTAATAGGGACAGGTCATGCAAAATCCACTTGCCAGGGAGCCGCATTTGAATATATATTAAATGTTGAGCAGGAATTACGAAAACATAGAGTGCGGGATAATGTAGAATTGACATGGATAGCCAATGAGCCTAAGTTGGGCGATTTTGGCATGGATGGTATGCTATTGAGTTATGGTAGTAATATTATGAAATCCAGTGAAATGGTAGAAATGGTTTTTGAAGACCGTGGTATCAAATGGATCATTGGGGCAGGAGTGAATAAAATTGAAGATGGTGTCGCCCATTACGAAACTTTAGATGGGGAATATAAATCGGAGACTTATGACTTTGCCATGTTGATACCTGCTTTTTCAGGACATGGATTCAAGGCTTTTGATAAGAATAATTCTGATATTACCGATAAACTATTCAAAGGTTTTATGATCGTAGATGCCGATTATACTCCAAAACCCTATGAAGAATGGTCGGTACAAGATTGGCCGGAAACCTATCAAAATCCAACATACAAAAATATTTTTGCTCCAGGTATTGCATTTGCTCCCCCGCACCCTATATCCAAACCACGGGTTAGTAAGAATGGCACACCAATTTCACCATCACCACCACGAACAGGAATGCCCTCGGGAATTACAGCTAAGTTGGTAGCGGATAATATCATTGACACGATAAAGAATAAGAAACCATCATTACACCATAAAGGCTCAATGGGTAATATGGGGGCTGCTTGTATAGCTTCAGCCGGCTATGGATTGACAAAAGGAAGTGGAATTAGTATAACAACATTCCCAATAATCCCTGATTACAAGAAATACCCAGATACCCAGGGGAGGAAATTAGGTAAAACCTTTGGAGAAATTGGACTGGCAGGACATTGGTTGAAATTGGCATTGCACTATGCATTTTTATACAAGGCCAAAATGAAACCGTTTTGGTGGTTGATTCCAGAATAGGAATCAAACCGAAAAAGGTTGATTCCAGAATAAAAGAGATAAGATATGACACGTAGAATATCTAGAATGAAACGTTTTTACATGATGAACCCGATTATTCAGTTTTTTAAGTTCATCTATTTAAGTTTAAAAGTATTGGTCATTGTTGCTGGTGGCCACGGGGGAACCCGAAAAGTTGATCAATGATGTCCATATTTCATTGATTTGTTTGGTTGTTGAAAAAGGCACTCTCGAAAGACGAGTGCCTTTTTGTAGTTTTACACAAGAATTATAGGCGCCAATGGCGTACTTTAGATGTTAAATTTTCGTGATATGGTTGTGCATCATTTTGAAAAAGAATTTTCAGTTTTAAATCGTTTTATAGCCGAAATCCGTGATGTGGATATTCAGCAAGACCCCATGCGTTTTAGGCGAAATATTGAGCGTATTGGAGAAGTTCTTTGTTATGAAATGAGCAAAACCCTGAATTATGATACCAAAACTGTTCAAACACCTTTTGGCACCAAAGATATTGCCCTACCTATTGATGAACTGGTGTTGTGCTCTGTATTGCGTGCCGGTAATCCTTTACATCAAGGATTGTTGAATTACTTTGATAGGTCTGAAAATGCTTTTATTTCAGCCTACAGACATCACCCCAATGGCGGAAATGAATTTGAGGTCATCGTAAAATATTTTGCGGCCCCATCATTAGGAAATAAAACTTTAGTGCTTACAGATCCAATGCTGGCAACAGGCAGAACCTTGGAAAATGTTCTCGAAGTACTTAAAAGTCACGGAGAACCAAAACAGATTCATATAATATCGGTCATTGGTTCAAAAGAGGGTGTGGAATATATTAAAAAGGTATTTCCTAAAGGCACTCATCTATGGATTGCAGCCATTGATGATGAGCTAACCCGTAAGGGCTATATTATTCCTGGATTAGGTGATGCAGGTGATCTTGCCTTTGGTCCCAAGCTTTAATTACTTGTAGATTACCTAGATAGATTTCTTCTATCCTAGCATACCCAAATCATATTTCCTTGGTAACATAAGTTACTGCCAAGTCTTTTTTGTCCATCTAATTTTGCCACAAATTGAATGGATAATGAAGAAACTACTTTTGATAATGGTACTCTTTGGAACTGCAAATTCTATGCATGCGCAAGAAACGGTGCTTATTACCAAGGATGAGGTGCTATCTAAGGTACTTGCCGAAAACAACACCTTAAAGATTTCGCAGCAGGATGTTCTGGCGGCAAAGGGCGATTACAATCAAACCAATGCCATATTGCTACCGAACATCAGTATTTCCCATACGGGTATTGCAACTACGAATCCTTTAATGGCATTTGGTTCAAAATTGAATCAGGAGATTTTGACATCAGCGGATTTTAATCCAGCATTGCTCAATGATCCAAATCAGATAGAGGATTATGCCACGAGAATCGTGGTTCAGCAGCCTCTTTTGAATATTGATGGAATCTATCAAAGGAAAGCAGCCAAAGCTAAACTGAATGCTACAGAACTGCAAGCTGACCGTAAGCAGGATTATATACAGTTAGAGGTTGACAAAGCATATATGCAGCTACAATTGACTTATAAGACCGTTGAGGTATTGCGAAAGGCCAAAGAAGTGGCAATGGAGAACAAAAGATTGGCAGATAATAGTTTTAAGCAGGGATATCTGCAAAAATCCGATGTTTTGGCTGTTGAAGTACGGGTAACTGAAATTGATAATCAGTTGCAATACGCCAAGAGTAATATTAAAAATGCATCGAACCAATTATCGGTTTTAATGAATGATGATAACTATTTAACCTTACAACCCGCAGATTCATTAGTGGTTGTTTCCAGTGAGGTTAGTGAAAATCTTCCCGAGAACAGAAAAGATATACAAGCAATTTCTAAAGCTTCTGAGGCCTATAAACAAATGCATAAGGCAGATAAAATGAGCTTTCTACCCAGATTGAATGCATTTGGAACCTACGAATTACATGATGATGAAGTTTTCCAAGGTGATGCTGACGGATATCTTTTTGGGGCAGAATTAAAATGGAACATTTTCGAAGGTTCAAAACGAATAGGGAAAGCTCAAAAGAGCAAGGCAGAATACGAGAAATCGAAATTAGAACTAAGTCAATATAAAGCTGAAAGTCAGGTAGAGCTGAATAGGGCCAAACGTATGCTTCAAGATGCCAAGAACAACTTGGAGCTTACGGCCCTAGCCTTACAACAATCAAGAGAGTCGCTTAGAATTAGAACCAATCGTTTTGAGCAAGGTCTTGAGAAAACAACAGAACTTCTTATGGCTGAAGCGCAATACTCCCAGAAGCAATTGGAATATTATGCCACGATATTCCAGCATAATTATGCATTGGCTTATGTACAATTTTTAACAAGGGAATAAAAAACATGCAGTTAAACAACCGAATTAAATAGAAAATAAGAATGAAAACTAAACAACATATAATAACATTTTTTGCAATAGGGTTACTCTTTGCAAATTGTGGTGACGGAAATAAAAAAACGGTAACTGATAATTCCCCCGCGGTTACTGTATCCGTTAGCGCAGTCAATAAAAAAGGCAATAGCTCATTTCTTTCAGCTAGTGGTAAAATAGAAGCCGTGAATAGCGCTAATCTAAGTACACGAATGATGGGACATGTAGATAAGATCTACGTACAGGTTGGCGACAAGGTGCGAAAAGGGCAACAACTCATAAGTATTAGCAATACAGACCTTACAGCTAAACTAGGGCAAGTAAACGCAAGTATTACCGAGGCAAGAGCTGCTTATACCAATGCAGATAAGGACTATAAAAGGTTTACTGCTCTCTTCAATGAGAATAGTGCGAGTCAAAAGGAATTGGATGATATAACTGCCAACTATAATATGGCAAAAGCAAGGCTTGAGGGAGCAAAACAAATGAAAAATGAGGTGAATGCCCAGTTCTCTTATGCAAATATTCGAGCCCCCTTTACCGGAACCGTGACCAATAAATTCATAAACGTCGGTGATATGGCAAACCCTGGAATGCCATTATTGGAAGTTGAATCTCCTGGTAAATTTCAGGTATTGGCCATGGTGCCAGAATCTGAAATATTGCAAATCAAAGCAAATACAGAAGTTGATGTTGTATTAAAGTCACTGGAAGAAACGGTAAAAGGTAAAGTAGTCGAAGTGAGTACCTCTGCAAAAAATACAGGCGGACAATTCATGGTAAAGGTTGAATTGGATAAATCGGATGTTAACATAATGTCTGGAATGTACGCTACTGTACGTTTTCCAGTCGCTAAAAATGAAACTTCCGAAACAGTAATGATCCCGTTGGATGCAATTGTCAATAATGGACAGTTAACAGGAGTTTATACGGTAAGTGAAAGTAATACTGCTCTGCTGCGTTGGTTACGCTTAGGTCGTACCATAGGTGACCAGATAGAGGTGCTAGCGGGTTTAACGGCAGAAGAACAGTACATAGTTTCTGCAGAAGGGAAATTATTCAATGGTGCTAAAATCAGTATCCAGTAAATGAGGTCGCGATAGGGATTGAACCATTGTTGGAGCTCTTTTTGAATAAAAAAGCGACTGGTGAAAGCCCGCCCGAACGCTCTAGAACTTAATAATCAATAGAATGAAAGAAGGATTAGCTGGCAAAATTGCCAAATCATTTATAGGATCTAAATTAACGGTACTCTTAATGGTCGTATTCATGGTCATCGGAGTCTACAGTTCGTTTTTGATTCCGAGGGAAGAGGAGCCACAGATTGATGTGCCAATGGCAGATATTTTTGTAGGATACCCCGGAGCAAGCCCTACTGAGGTGGAATCAAGGGTCACAAAACCCTTGGAAAAGCTGATATCGAACATCAAAGGGGTAGAATATGTTTACTCCACGTTGATGAAAGAGCAGGGGATGGTCATTGTACAGTTTTATGTGGGTGAGGATATTGAACGCTCATTCGTGAAACTTTATAACGAGATCAATAAGCACATGGATATTATGCCTGAAGGAGTTACTTTTCTTTTGGTGAAGACCCGCGGTATTGATGATGTTCATATGTTGGGACTTACATTATGGAGTGAGAGCTATGATGATTATCGCATTAAGCAGATTGCCCAAGAACTGACTGATGAGATTGAGAAAATCAATGATGTTTCGGCCACGCAAAAGATAGGAGGCAGAAACAGACAGTTGCGCGTTGTTCTTGATAAGGAAAAAATGGCAGAAAGTGGTTTGGATTTTCTTTCTGTGGCACAAATGATAAAGGCCAATAACCAACAATTGAGTGGTGGTTCTTTTGATAGGAACGATACTGAATTCATGGTGACCACCGGTGAATTCCTAAAAAGTGTTGATGATGTTGAGAATTTAGTTGTTGGTGTTCAGCAAAATAGACCGATTTACTTAAAGCAGATTGCCAGCGTTCAAGATGGTCCTGAGCTTCCAAAAAATTATGTTTCATTAGGCTTTGGACAAGCAAGTGAAAAGGCAGCTGATTTTAAATCTGAATACCCAGCAGTTACTATTTCAGTTGCGAAGCGCAAAGGCGCTGATGCTATGAAAATATCCGACATTATTTTGGATAAGGTTGAGCATCTAAAAAAGAATTTGATTCCAGATGACGTGCATGTTGAAGTTACCAGAAACTATGGTGAAACTGCTTCTCATAAGGTATCAGAGTTGTTGATGCATTTGATAGGTGCAATCATCGCCGTGACTTTTGTGGTGATGTTGGCCATGGGTTGGCGTGGTGGTTTAGTAGTGTTCTTATCGGTACCCATCACATTTGCGTTGACCTTGTTGAGTTATTATATGCTGGATTATACCTTAAACCGTATCACACTTTTTGCGTTGGTTTTTGTAACTGGTATCGTGGTTGATGATTCTATTATCATCGCGGAGAACATGCATCGGCATTTTAAAATGAAACGCTTGCCTTTTAAGCAAGCCGCCTTATATGCGATTAATGAAGTTGGTAACCCAACAATTTTGGCAACATTCACGGTGATTGCTTCGGTATTGCCAATGGCATTTGTTTCGGGTCTTATGGGGCCTTATATGTCTCCAATGCCCATTGGGGCATCTATTGCCATGTTATTATCACTTTTCGTTGCATTGACGATTACACCATATCTAGGTTATATTTTCTTAAGGGAAAAAGAGAAAAGTGGAGAAAAAGCGAAAGAGGAGAAACCTATGGAGGAATCTTTTATCTATCGGATGTATGAAAAATTTGAAAAGCCACTTATCGAAAACAGAAAGAAGAGATGGTTGTTCTTGGGAATTACTTTCTTGCTGTTGATTTTATCTGTTGGTATGTTCTTTACTAAATCGGTGGCTGTAAAAATGTTGCCATTTGATAATAAGAACGAGTTTCAGGTGGTGATAGATATGCCAGAGGGTACAACCTTGGAAAGAACCGGGGTAGTTGCCAAAGAAATAGCTCAATACCTCTCTACGCGACCAGAAGTAATTAATTATCAATCGTATGTGGGAACATCTGCTCCCATAACTTTTAATGGGCTGGTACGTCATTACGATTTGCGAGGAGGCAGTAATATGGCCGATATTCAAGTGAATCTTATTGATAAGGGTGAACGTAGCGAGCAAAGTCACGAAATAGCGAGTCTATTACGTCCCGAGATTCAACGAATAGGAGCAAAATTTAACGCCAATGTAAAAATTGTTGAGGTACCGCCAGGGCCTCCTGTTATGTCGACTATTGTTGGTGAAATATATGGTCCAGATTATGATAAACAAATTGATATTGCTAATCAAGTCCAAGGTATTTTGAAAAATACTGATGATGTTGTTGATGTGGATTGGATGGTTGAAGCTGATCAAACTGAATATGAGTTCATAATTGATAAGGAAAAAGCAATGCTCTATGGAGTCGTGCCACAACAGATTTCACATACCGTGAATATGGCATTGTCAGAAAGGGCGGTGACCAATTTATATGATGAGGATGCTACTGATCAAGTAGGGTTGATACTTGCCTTGGATGAAAAAGAAAAATCCACTATTAGTGATATTTCCCAATTAAAGGTCAAATCACTACAAGGTAATATGATCACTATTGGTGACTTGGTTGAAATCAGGGAGTCCACAAAAGCAAAAAGCATTTATCGAAAGAACCAAAAACGTGTGGTATATGTGATGGCTGATATGGCGGGTGAGTTGGAGAGTCCGGTATATGCCATTTTGGGTATGACCGACAAATTGAAAGGACTTAACCTCCCTGAGGGTTATTCTGTTGATGAATTGTACATTAAACAACCAGATTTTGAGGACAATTATACGGTTAAATGGGATGGTGAATGGCAAATAACCTTAGAGGTGTTCCGTGATCTTGGCATTGCGTTTCTTGGGGTAATTGTAATCATTTACATATTAATAGTTGGGTGGTTTCAGAATTTTAAGGCACCAATTGTTATGATGGTTGCTATTCCATTATCAATGGTAGGTATTGTTTTAGGGCATTGGTTATTGGGTGCATTTTTCACGGCAACTTCATTTATCGGAATGATCGCTTTAGCTGGAATCATGGTTCGTAATTCGGTTCTTTTAATCGATTTTGTAAATCTTAGGCTTGCTGAGGGAGTACCGATAAAACAGGCAGTTATTGAAGCTGGTGCCGTACGTACAACTCCGATTCTATTGACTGCGGGTACTGTGGTAATCGGTGCATTCGTTATTCTTTTTGATCCTATATTCCAGGGACTGGCGATTTCACTCATGGGAGGTACTATCGTATCGACAGTGCTTACGCTTTTGGTAGTGCCTTTGGTATATTATATGATTGAGCGTAAAAACCATAAATAAGAAAAAATTAAGCATATGAAACTATTATTGGTTACCGTGGTAGAACAATTTGAGAAAGAAGTTATAAAACTTTTTAAAAAGGCCGAAATAGAAAATTTCAGCGGCTCGGAGATTGATGGTTATAAAACCCCAGCCTCCTTGTTGATGAAATCCAGTTGGTTTCCCAATGTGAGGGGAGGAGTAGAATCCAGTTTGTTCTTCTCATTTACTGAGGACGAGAAAATTGATGTACTCTTTGGACTTATCAAGGAGTTTAATATGAAGTTGGAAACCAATAACCCAATCAAGGCAGTTGTAGCTCCCATTGAACGAAGTATTTAATAAGAATTAAAATCGATTAAAATGTTAAATAAGTATTTTAGAATAGCAGTTGGTAGTTTTGTGTTAATCAGCGGATTAGGGGCAATGTTTCATAGCGAGCATTGGCTGTGGTTCACCTTGTTTATTGGAGTCAATATGATTCAATCTGCATTTACCAAATGGTGTTTATTAGAGAAGATATTGGTGAAATTAGGGGCTAAACCTGGGGGCGAAAGCTGTTCGGTTTAAAAAACTTAACCACGATTCAAAGTCTTGGAATCAGTGGAAATGGTTATTATTACTACATTACTTCATCGAAAGTAAGTGATATGGTTGGTCAAGTCTAAATAATTTCATTTAAATTTGATAGACCCACATCACTATTCAATGAGGAACATATTTGCTAAATTCTTAAGATTTCCCAAACCTTTATTCAATACCCGAGCAGCGGGTCTTTACATTTTACTTTTTGCTGCAGCCATAGGTACTGCAACTTTTATAGAAAATGATTTCGGTACTTCTGCGGCCCAAAAAGTAATTTATAAATCTTGGTGGTTTGAGCTTTTACTAGTATTGTTTGGCATTAGTATCATCTACAATATTTTTAAATTTCGAATGGTGCAACAAAAGAAGTGGCCCTTGCTTCTTTTTCATGGTGCCATTATCATAATCCTCATTGGTGCGGGAGTTACCAGGTATTATAGTTTTGAGGGTATTATGCATATACGGGAAAATGCCACTTCAAATAGCTTTCTTTCTTCAAATGCATTTTTAAAATTCAGAGCTGATAAAAACAAAAAAACATACGATTTTAACGAGCCCGTACTTTTCGCTTCCTTAGGCAACAATGATTGGAAAGCGGAATATTTGGTTGATGGAGATTTAGTCGAAGTTAAGGTCAAAGAATTCATTCCTAATCCGAAACAAGTGCTGACCGAAAGTATGGATGGTAGGCCTACACTACAAATTGTTGTTGCTGGGGCCAATGGAAGAGAAGAATACTTCATTAATGAGGGTCAGACGAAAAGAGTACGGAATGTTATCTATAACTTTAAGAATACCCAATTACCAGATGCCATAAATATTATCTTGAAGGATGATGCCTTATTTTTGAATACCAGTAAGACATTGACACAAATGGTAATGGCTACTCAGAAAAGGGATACAATTCACCCCTTAGGAAAATATAACCCTCTTAAATTAAGGTCTTTATATTCTGACGGAGTGAATAATTTTGTTTTTGCTGATTTTAAAGGGCAGGGAAAAGTACATATAGAGTCAGAAGATTCAAAAGTCAGGAACGAAAGTCTAACTGCACTTGTACTTGACGTAACTGTCAATGGTGATACAAAAGAGGCCTATGTTTATGGTAGTCGGGGAGTAGAGGGCAGACCCCAGCAAATGAATTTTGGAGATTTGGGTTTGGCAGTTTCATATGGTGCTAAAAAGCTGACTGTTCCTTTTAACATAAGACTCAACAAGTTCATTTTAGAAAAATACCCGGGCACCAATAGTGCCGCTTCCTATGCCAGTGAGGTTACCTTGAACGATCCGGTCAACAATGTAAATTTGGACTATCGTATTTTCATGAACAATATTTTGGATTATGCTGGGTATCGTTTTTTTCAATCTTCATTTGACAAAGATGAACGCGGAACCTACCTCAGTGTCAACCATGACTTCTGGGGAACATGGATTTCATATTTGGGTTATGTTTTATTGACCATAGGTATGATACTGACATTCTTCAGTAAAAAAACACGATTTTATCAAGTTACCCAGAAAATCAAGAAGTTAAGGGCAAAATCATCAACGTTCATTCTGTTCTTGTTTTTATCCACTTCGTTAATATCTGCTCAAAACACCAATAACGACAATTTTGCAAATAATACTGTTTCAAAGGAACATGCAAAGGAATTCAGTCAATTGGTGGTTCAGGATTTCAAGGGTAGAATGAAACCAGTGCATACGCTTTCACGCGAAATAATGCGAAAATTGGCTCGCAAGGAAAGCATGTACAATTTGACTGCGGACCAAATTTTACTGAGCATGTTCATTAATAAACAAGCTTGGTATAAGACAGGAATAATCAAACTGGGAAAACATAAGGATATTCATAAAAAACTTAATGTGGCCGGTGACTACGCCTCCTATGCCGATTTTTTTGAAACCAATGGAAAATATAAGTTACGCGAAGAAGTTCGCAGGGTTTATGGTCTGGAACCTATTGATAGAGGGATTTATGAAAAAGAACTTTTGAAGATTGATGAGCGCGTGAACATTCTCAGCATGGTTTTTTCTGGCTCGTTGCTTAAGATTATACCTAATCCCAGTGACCCTAATAACACATGGGTTTCCAAACCTACCCACAACCATAGTGCAGATGATGGTCATAATCATAGCACAGTGGCTGATAATTTCTTCAATGCATATACAACTGCACTTCAAAAGGCTACGGTGTCTAAGGATTATACCCATGCAGGCCATTTACTAGATGAATTGGTAACCTTTCAAAGTAAGAACGGTGGTCAAATTATGCCCTCTGAATCAAAGATAAACGCTGAGATTTTACTTAATAAGCTCAACGTGTTTACAAGATTGGCAGGTTTTTATATGCTATTGGGAATAGCCTTTTTGTTCTTCCTTTTCTTATCGGTTTTTAAACCAAAAGTAAATCTGAGAAAAATCTATCTAGTGCTATTCTTTCTACTGATTGTTGGATTTGTACTTCATACAGTCGGATTGGGTTTGCGTTGGTATGTTTCGGGTAGGGCACCTTGGAGCAATGGTTATGAATCCATGATTTATATTGCATGGACATCTACGCTCGCAGGGGTGTTATTTACTAGAAAATCGTTTGGAGGATTGGCGGCGACCATGGTTTTGGCAGCTACAATACTACTCGTTTCTACATTGAGTTTCCTAGATCCAGAAATAACACCTTTGGTACCAGTTTTAAAATCGTATTGGTTGACCATTCATGTTTCGTTGGAAGCGGGTAGTTATGGATTTCTGATGCTTGGAGCCATCATTGGACTCATAAACCTGGTTTTAATGGTTTTCATGAGAGATTCCAACAAAGAACGGGTCAAAAGAATCGTAAAGGAGATGTCCTATATTAGTGAACTTACATTAATAGGTGGTTTGTTTATGGTGAGTGTAGGCACCTATTTAGGAGGCGTCTGGGCCAATGAATCCTGGGGTAGATATTGGGGTTGGGATGCCAAGGAAACTTGGGCACTAGTGACAATATTGGTATATGCATTTATCTTGCATATGCGTCTTATTCCCAAAATAAAAGGACTGTTCGCATACAATGTAGCCACCATTTTCGGCCTGGCCTCTGTTATCATGACCTATTATGGAGTGAATTATTATTTATCTGGATTACATTCCTATGCAACGGGAGATCCGATTCCGATTCCTAGTTGGGTATATGTTGTAGTTGTATCGATTATAATAATAAGTGCACTTGCATATTTTAAAAAGCGAAAATATCCAGTGATATCCTAGGCAGTTGATTTACTTTACCAAAGTGCCGTTTTCAAGAATAAGATCGTATGTGTATCCAGCGCCAAAATCCTTGTTCATTACGACAGTTCCACGTATTGTAATTTCTGACCCTTCTGGAACAAATGTGTTTGAAGTAATCACAAGATCAAAATCATCTTTGCTTCCATCCTGCAAATGAATCCAATTCTTGTCCATGATATTCGGATTCACCTTTACACATTTACCACTTAGTTGAATAGTATGCCCTTCGTATTTTTTCGGATCTTTAACCAGCTCAGCTATTTTAAGTGTTCCTTTATGTTGCACTACCTTATCGGTATGCGTGGGAATGGTTTCTTTTTGAGTGACTGGTTTACTTTTTTGTTTGTTTACGTTTAAATCACCCACATGTTTAGAATGGTCTTGTGATACGAGGCTTGAAATCAAATAAATAGTATCGAAAACCCTGTTATATTCTTTACTTTCAAACCCTGTTTTTAAAAGCCCGCCACGATAGAAATAGGTTTCCCCTTTTTTTACTTCTTGTTTTCTAGTGGCAATCCAAAACTTGGAGTCTCCCTCAGAAACATTTAGATAAACATATCTCGTTGCCGGTAAAACCTCATTGACTGAAACCGTATGTAACTCATTCGAAAAAGATTGATTTGAAGTTGGAATTACCTGAGTGGATGGGTCCGGAGTGAAGATGCCGCTTTTTTGAGGTTCTTCCTGTTCTTCGGAGGCTTGAATCACTTTTGGACCATTATTACAGGCCATTATTAATAAAGAGCCAATTAAAATATGTGCCAACCTGTTTATGTGTTTCATAGGTTCTGATTAAAAACGTTGTATCATTCTAGAGTAAATTCGAATATTGTTCTCGTCATTAAAGGTAGAAAGTTCGCCAGAAATACTGAACAATAATTTTCTATTGATGTTGTATGACAGATTTGTGCCGAAATAATGCTGTTCCAATGAATCCATGCCGCTGGTATAATCATAGAATACCAATCTATAATAAAGGTCAGTATTCAATCTTCCTTTTAAAAAGCTTCTTGAGTATCTGGCAGCACCAATGTTACTCAACAAATAGTTAGACTCGTTTCTATTGTAGGTCAATGACAATCTGCCACCAATTTTCGGTACTTTGGTAAGTGTTGAATAACCGTAAATGTTATCTGATTTATTGTCCCTATCACTTTGAAACCTCTTGCTATAACTACCGCCTGCAAGAATATTTTTATAGGGTCTAAAATTTATTCTTGCCCGTACACCTTGTCTGGCAATATCATCATCCAACAATCGCTCAAGTTCAGTTTGAAAGGTTTCATAATAGATGATTCGTTTTCTAGAATCATAGGAAAGCATCAAATTTAGCTTTCTAGAAAACCTGTATCTCGCGGAAACGTATAAATTGGTAAGCCTGAGGTCGTTTTTGGTCTCATTGTTAATTTTACTGAAAATATCCATTTCCATGGAAGAGAAAACATTCAAGTTTCGGAATAGAGTACTTGAGTGTTGTAAATAGGTATACCTTCTATCAATATCACCATTACCACGCTGCTCGATTGCGCCAAGGGTGGTCTGGGCATAGAAGTTTTCTGTTTTGATGATATTACCTACATACCCGCCATATTGAAGTAAATCGGCATTAAAACCGTAATCAAAGATATCAGGTCGAAAACCGACTATTGCCCCAGCATAATTATTACCAAAATACTTTTCAACTTGCAGACCATCAATCGCTCCAATAGATGATATTTTAGGATTGATGTTTCGACCTAAAGTGATCGACAGGGTGGGAGTTGCATCATATCTTGCACCCAAATTATAAACCCTTAAAAAACTATTGTTTTGTAATGATGAGGTTTCTTTTTGATCAAGGATATACCGATAGTTTAAATAGGTGTTAAAGGAAAATTTAGAACCTTTAATGTGGTCAGCATCCACTGAAAGGCGAGACATAAAGCGATGCCTATCATCCCTGTTGCTCAAAATATTACTATAGGTTGAAGCAGATATTCTACCGCGTATTTTCTCTTTGTATTCAGGTTCTTTTTGTAATTCATCAGCGTCCAAAACAACTGGAGTAAATTCCTTTTTAGGTTCTACTATTTTGACTTCTTTTTTAGGCCTGTTCACAAAGAAGACGCCATCCCCTTTTTGAATTTCGCAATCATTGATGATTTGACTAACAACAGAACTTGATGATTTACTCTTTACAACCAAACAAGAGGTTTTTGTACTACTAAGTTTTAAACTATCACCAATAGCTATGTTTTGGGTATTATCAAATTTAACGTAAATGTTATTCGATGTTACAAATGATACCTTCCCATTAAGTATCGGGTCTTTGGTTTGACCAAATACATTGTAGGTTAGGACTATAAAGACTATTATAAAATTTAATAGATGCTTCATTCATTTTAATTATTGCCATCGGGGTGGCATTGTAGGCACGCTGTGCTTACGTACTCATAATCAGCAACTTCGCTATGGTCATTGTTGGTCTCAGTTTGTCCATGACAGGTAAAACAAGTGAAATCTGCATAACTGGCCGGGTTGGCATGACATTCAATACAATCGTTCCACGCTTCACCTTCTCTATGTTTTCCAGTATAAATGGGGAAGTATTGTCCATCATGGTCAAATTCGGCTGGTGTCCAACCAGGATTTGTTGTGTGGCAGGCGATACAATCTGTTGGGAAGTTAGCCGCTAAATGATTAGGATCATTCGTTTGATCGTAATCATCTTGGTGACAGCTAACACAATCCGGTGAAAGACCAGTGTAGGAACCATTGGTATGGCATTGTGCACAATCCTGAATATCATGTCCCAAAGTCAATGGAAAAAAGTCGTGATTAATCGTTGCAGGCGTCCAGCCAGGATTGGTGGTATGGCAAGTCACACAATCTGTTGAGAACCCTGAAGTTGAGTGATTGGGATCATTAGTTTGATCATAATCACTTTGATGACAGCTTACACAATCTGGCGAAGCATCCGAATAATTATCAGTCGTATGGCACTGCGTACAGTCCTGAATGTCATGGCCCAAGGTAAGTGGAAAAAAATCGTGGTTTATGTTCGCAGGAGTCCATCCTGGGTTGGTTGTATGGCAAGCCGCACAATCCGTTGAGAATCCGGAAGTTGAATGGTTTGGATCACTGGTCTGATCATAATCACTTTGATGACAGCTCACACATTCTGGGGATGCATCTGCATAATTGTCTGTGGTATGGCATTGTGTACAATCTTCAATGTCGTGACCTAATGTCAATGGGAAAAAGTCATGATTGCCAATATCTGCAGGTGACCAACCTGGATTGGTAGTATGACAAGATGCACAATCTGTTGAAAATCCACTGGTTTGGTGATTTGGGTCTTGCGTTGCCATATAGTCATCTTGATGACAGCTTACACATTCTGGTGAAGCATCCGAATAATTATCAGTTGTATGGCATTGTGTACAGTCCTGAATATCATGTCCTTCTGTTAAAGGAAAAAAATCGTGGTTTATACTTTCTGAGTCCCACCCAAACCCTAAAGGATTATGGCATTCAATGCAGTCAGTAGAATAACCAGCAGTTGTATGATTGGGACTTTGTGTACTCGCATAATCATCTTGATGGCAACTTATACAATCATTACCAATTCTATCAAAACGTAATGAGGTTTCGGAAGTATGGCATTCAACACAACTTAAATTACCATGTGACCCTATTAATGGAAAACCGTTTGCTTCATGCAGTTCAGGAATATTGTCGACCAACCAGGTTTCTGAATCATGGCATTGCATACAATCATTTCCAACAGATTGGCTATGCACATCGGTGTGGCATGAGGCACATTCCATAGGTGCTTGATCAAAAACATTGGAACTATGGCACAATTTACAATCGGTTTGTTGGTGGGTTCCTTCTAATTGATAGTCGGTCTTATCGTGATCAAATTGAATGGTTTGCATGTTAATTGTCCAACCCGATGGGTTATGACAACGCACACAGTCCATCTTCAACTGCTCACCATGTGGTGATTGGCCGAGAATGGGGGCAATTCCCATTAACATAACCACTATTATAAGTGACAGTCGATACATCTAAACTTTTGAATTTTATAAATTACTTCAATTTCGCCATTGGCACTGGCAACCTCATGGCAAGCACTACATTGAATTTTTGCATGTTCTCCCTCTAAAGGAAAATCGGTCAAATCGTGATTGAAAGTTTCCGGAAACCAACTGCTGGTCACATGACATCGTGTACAGTCCGTAACGCCGTCAATGGCAAAGGTTTCGTCATGTTTGTTTTCATGACAAGAAATGCACTTTGTATCTAAGTTAGCGAATTTCTGTTCGGTATTTGTCTTATTATCAGCTATTTCGACGAAATGGCATTCCCTACAGGACACTTCAGTATGTTTGCCGGTTAGCTGCCAGCTGGTTTGGTCATGGTTAAAAGCAACAGCTGTCCAGGCATCATTTACATGGCAAATTCTGCAATCATCTTGGGGATAATACTTTTCACTGATATAGCCCTCGTGTATATCTTGGTGACAATCAACACAGGTCTCACCCAGGTTTCTGAATGTCCATCTATCGTCATCCTCACTTACATGGCAGGCAAAACAAGGAGTTGCATTGTGTGCACCTTCAAGAGGGAATTTTGTTTCCTGGTGTTGTTCCAAAGTATAAAGGCTGTAATCAAATCCTTTCTCCAAGGAATGACATTGTACGCAATCGGGTGACACATCATTTTCCTTGAAATCACCTCGGTGATAATCATCATGGCAATTGGTACATGCAGTAAAATCAATGGGTGTGGTGAACCTTTTTTTATGACATTGCTTGCAATCAACTTCAATATGTTTTCCTTCCAGTGGGTAGTCAGTTACTGTATGATCAAAGAAATCCATGGCGCGCAAAGACAAGAAACTACTTTCCTTATGGCATTTTACACAGTCCGTACCGAATTTTTCGTCATGAACATCTTCGTGGCAGCTTACGCAGTTATTTTCATTAAAACTTCGTTGGTCCTGAAAAACATCCAGAGGATCACTGGTTTTGGAATGACAGCTAAAACAATCTTCGGTTTTATGCTTTCCCCTTAATGTGAAATCGGTAAGATTATGGTCAAAATTCCCTTTACCAACGAAATCGGAAAAAGCCGATTCAGTATGGCATTGAATGCATTGTCCTTCCAGTTGATTGTTATGTGGATCATCATGACATGAAATACAATCATTGAATGACAAATCGGTAAATTCTTGAAATTCCTTGCCGTTTTTAATAGTTTTTTGATGACATTCAAGACAATCTACATTGTCATGTTCCCCTTTTAGTTGAAATTGAGCCTCATCATGGTCAAACTTTGGAGCTGGCTTAAAACCTTCCATACCATGGCAATCAACACAAGTGTTGGCCAACGTATTCTGATGATAATCATCGTGGCATGATAGGCAGATTTCATCAAGCCCTAAAAAAGTATTTTTTCTTTTCTTGATTTCTGAATCAGCGATGTTTTCTGAAACATGACATTTTCTACAATCCATTTGCTCATGTTTGCCCTCCAGTTTATAACCCGTAAGATTGTGATTAAAGTTATCTTCATCAAACCGTATCATATCAAATTTACGCCCGTGATGATCACTATGGCATTCAAAACAATCTTGTGCTTTTACAGTGGATTCCGCATGATAACCACTATTGATATTAATAAGTGATTGAATCTCAGTATGACATTCCAAGCATTTTTTATCGGACACTTTATCCCCTAGATCGTGACAAAGGGTGCAATTGCTCATTCCTTCAAATTGGGCATGGGAATTGGTAAGGTCACCAGGCGAAATTTGGCCATATGAAAGGCTTACAGCCAGAATAAATAAAAACGATATGTGCTTTAGGTCAATGCTCAAATAATTATCAATGTTTTTTCAATATATGCCCGTGCCGTTTTGTGATTTCTATTCCGGCATTTTGTAAAAAGTTGGTTGGCAACTCTCCGCCGGCAAAGATATAGACCATGTCATTCTCAAATTCAAGGGTTTCGCCATCTTCCATTTTAATCAGAACGCTTTGCTCATTAATGGACATTAAGTTGGAATTATATACGACCTGAATCGAGTTATCGGCTATTGCCTGTTCCATTTTTTCCCTGTTCTTTGGTTTGAGTCTTGAAAACTTATCCTTTCTATAGGAAAGTGTAACCTCATTTTCATTGGTTAGGAGTAATGCTGACTCAATGGCAGAATCCCCTCCACCAACAACAATAATTTTTTTATTTGAAATAAGTTCAGGTTCCAATAAGCGATATGCTACTTTTTGTATATCCTCACCAGGTACTCCAAGTTTTCTTGGTGTTCCTCTACGACCTATTGACAGTAGTACTTGATTACATAAATACTCCTGATTGGTATTCGTTGTTATTTTAAATGTTTCATCCGCTGATGGAACAATGCTTTCTACTTTGGTATGTTCTATTATTTCTAAATCGTGTTCGGCAATCACTTTTTTCCATAATTGAAGTAATTCATCTTTTGAGGTATCATATAATTTTGCTTTTCCATATAGCGGAAGGTTCATTGGTGCTGTCATGACGATTTTAGATCTTGGAAAAGTATAAACCGTACCTCCTAAGGAATCTTGCTCCAATGTAATGGCCGATAACCCATGTTCTTTAGCGGCAAGAGTTGCGGAAATCCCTGCTGGTCCTGCCCCGATGATTACTACATCGAGAACATTTTCTTTGGATGGCTTTTTGTTTTTGACAATACTTTGCATTGCCTGTTGCCCTTGTTCCACGCTATTTTTAATCAATCCCATACCACCTAATTCTCCGGCAATGTACATGCCCTTGATGTTGGTCTCATACTCCTCGCTAACATGCGGTAGGTCAATGCCTCTTTTTTCTGTACCTATCCTAAGTGAAATGGCTTCCACGGGACAAGAATGAAAACATGCACCATGTCCAATACAGTTAGAGGTGTTGATGACTGTTGCAATTCCGTTTTCAATACCGAGAATGTCTTTTTCAGGGCATGCAGTAATACAAGCCCCGCTTCCAATACACTCATTTAAATCAATATAGGGATATAGGGAAACAGGTTCAAAAAGCCCTTCTTCTTTTGCGACAACTACCTTTTTGACGGTTTCCATCGTTTTGTTTTTCTTCCTCTGGAGATAAATATAGACGGTCAGGCCACATAGTAAGAATACTGTGCCGTAAACGAGCAATTGTTCCAATAAAACGTCATTCATCGGATTATGTGTTAGGTTGTGTTAACTAAACAACTTAAATAGAGATTACCCTACCTAATTAGAATATCCATTTATAACCAAAAGCCAATGTTACTCCTATATGGATTACAACAATGACCAGCATAATCAATGCAAATGGCATATGGGCAACATGCCAATATTTAAAAAGCTGTTGCATTGATTGTAATCTTGATATTTTTTTGGAAAGTGAAATTTCATTTTTCACCATTTTGAGGATGTTGTTTCTGTCTGATTTGGGAAGGTCTTTTCTATTCAATACTTTTTTCAGATAGCTTAATTTTTTTCTATTGTCAGTAGTGTTTTCTTCACTCATTAAATCAGATATTATATCCAAAGTATTTGATTCCAGATTGAATTTTTGGTGCAGTACTACAGCCAAATCCGTTTTCATTTCCTTGAGTTCATTCATTGTCATTTGCCTTCCTTCAATGGTTTTCGGAATTTGGTTATAGATAAACCTACCGGCAACACCGCTAAGAACCACGGCCACCATACTCCAAAATGCTACTGAAACAATTCCACCGAACTTGAATGCGGTATGGAATAAGACCAAAATAGGACCTAGGGTACATAGAAAGATATGAAACTCCAATAAATATTTTAGTCGTATATGTTTTGACAAGAATCCATAGCGCTTTCGAGCAATATAGATAGTTACCCCGAAGAGAATCATTAGGGTGCCAACTATTCCTAAACCTTGGCCATAAATGCCACTTGGTTTAAACCAAGTATGGTTAGGGTGGTAAAATCGTTCTTCAAGCGAGGTATTATAATAGTTGAACCCTACATAAAATAAGTAGATAGTCGCGAATACTGTAATAACGACCATGATCGTTATATACGCAATATGTACGGACTTTTTCACAAAAATATAAACTGATAAATGCCAAAAATGTTGTGTGTAAAAGGCTTAAATCTGAATTCAAATTATTCAACTGCAATACCATTAAAACTAATGATCATTCGGGTGGGGGTGTTCCCATTGTTTCCTATATGGTCTTTGTAATAATTTTGTAGCTTCGGGGTCATTCATTACTATAAGTTTTTTAGAATCGTAAACCAGCGGCCTTTGAACTTTCATTGCCATATTGGCTAAAATACAGCTAGCAGAGGAAATATGCCCCTCTTCAATATCAGCGATTGGTTTAGTTCCCTTGTCAATAGCAGCTAGAAAATCTATCATATGCAACCTTGTGGCAGGTGCGGCATTCAATTCAATATCCTTTTCCGTAAGGTCTTCAGGGTATTTTTCTTTTTCATAAATCACATCAAAATGAATTGGATTTCCTTCACCATGTGGTATAAAGTCAGCTTTCATTGTACTTCCCTTAAAAGTGCCTTTTTCACCATAAAGCTTAAATGACCAGGGATATTCTGGATCTGCAGGCGTACCCCATGTTCTGTGGTTCCAAACACAATTGAGATTTTCATATTCAAATATTGCGGTTTGAGTATCGGCAGTATTCGATTTACCATTTTTTTGCACATAAATACCTCCAGACGAAGTAATTCGTTTAGGCCAACCTAAATCAAGCATCCAACGAACTGTATCGAACATATGGACGCACATATCCCCCATAATGCCATTGCTGTATTCCATAAAAGTTCGCCACCACCCACGATGTGGTAAACCATCAAAAGGTCTTAAAGGAGCTGGGCCTGTCCACATTTCATAATCAAAATAATCTGGGACCGGCTGAATAGGAGGGTTTCCATTTGCTCTCATATGATAATAACAACACATTTCAACATGTGATATTTTACCCAACAAACCTGTATCCACAATTTGTTTTTTTGCTTCGATTAAATGTGGCGTACTTTTTCGTTGTGTGCCTACTTGAACCACTCGGTTATATTTTCTTGCCGTTGCAACCAAAGCTTCACCTTCAATCACATCTACACTAATAGGCTTTTGAATATATACATGTGCACCAGCTTTCATGGCTTCAATACCTTGAAGTGCATGCCAATGGTCTGGACTCCCGATGAGTACGATGTCCAAATCCTTTTCTGCTAGCATTTTACGATAATCAGAATAGAGTCGAGGTTTTTTACCAGAACTTTGTCTAAGACTTACCAAATTAGCAGCATCGGTCAAGAGATTTTGATCAACATCACAAAGGGAAACTACCTCTACATTGGCTACTTGAATTAATCTAAATAAATCACTCTTGCCATACCAACCTGTTCCTATAAGCCCGACACGTAGAGGTTTGCCGGAATGCATTAAATCAAGGCCATAAGCACCGAATGATGATAAAATCAACGAAGCTGAGGTGCCTTTTATAAAATTCCGACGATTAATTAAGAAAGGAGTAGAATCCATGATATTGTTTTTAAATCATCTGTCTTAAAGATACCTAAAAAGAATCAATAGAAACTAGGGTAGAAAAACCATAAAGGAATTATATTTAAAACAAACAACACCTCCTTAGGTGTATCGGAGGTGTTGTGTTTAAACAAAAAAACTAACTCAATAAACTATTTTAAACTTAGACTTATTCCATTTTGTCACAATAGGCTTCACTTTTACTTATGCTAAGCCGTATTCTACTCATATATTGGCAAATACTGCGCAAATTGTATACAACAGATATATTACAATAAGTGACTATAAATTCAATATTTTATTGAATAATTGGCTATTTTGCCCACTTAATAGTGCATATTGATGACATACCTAAACCAAATTTAATTAAATAGTCACTATTTAATTGATAGAATATTGTCATATGAACAGCAAATAGAATCAAAATAAGAAGTGTGGATATACTAAAAAAAATTCATAGAGAAATAGTTACAATGTCGTCCGAGGATAGTTTTTTGGTAGAGGATAGAACCAAGGAATATTTTGATTATCCGATACACTATCACCCAGAGTTCGAATTGAATTTTGTTCTGAACGGTAAAGGGGTACGCAGAATCGTAGGTGACAGTATGGAAGAAATTGGGGAGATCGAGCTTGTTTTAGTTGGGCCCAACCTATATCATGTTTGGGAACAACATGAATGCACCAATAAGAAGATCAGAGAGGTGACCATACAATTTCACAATGATCTGTTTGTGGATTCATTGCTTAATAGGAGTGTTATGCGGCCAATTAAGGATATGTTTGAGCGCTCTTCACATGGTATTTTGTTCTCTGAGGAAGTTTCCAACTCTCTGAAAAATAGATTGCTCAAAGTTTCAAAAATGGGAGGAATGGACAATTTTATGGAACTGCTTTCTATTTTATATGATTTAGCTATCTCACGAAATCAAAGATTGTTGTCAACATTAACGCCCCAACCACCCAACTTTGAACATAGCAACAAAATAAAGAAGTTATACGAGTTTGTACAAAAGAACTATTCTAGAAAAATAACCCTAACAGAAGCTGCCAATCTAGTGAATATGAGTAATGTTTCATTCAATAGATTTGTAAAGAAAAGAACAGGTAAGACCTTTGTTGATTATCTTAACGAAGTACGTATTGGCTATGCCTCTAAGTTTTTAATTGAGCAGGATCTAGGTATTTCTGAAATCGCTTTTATCTGTGGGTTTAATAGTATAGCCAATTTCAATAGAGTTTTTAAAAAGAATAAGAGTAGGACCCCAACCCAGTTCAGAGGCGATTTTCAAGGTATAAAGAAGGTGTTGTAATTGTTTTAGACGGAAAGTTTCTTTAGGACCTCAATTAAAGCCCGGCTATTATGATAAGGGCCTTTCCAAGGTCCAACTTTGTCTTCAAAGGCATAAGGTTTACCTTCTGGGTTTACTCGAAAGAACCATTCGCCATTTTTATGGTCAATAATATGTTTTTTTATATAGCGCCAAATCTGAATTGCTGTATTATAATAAGTCTTGTCTTTTGTGATTTTCCAAGTATAGATTAGTCCAACCATTGCTTCAGCCTGGGGCCACCAATGTTTGTCCATGTCGACCTCGCCATTTGTCCCATCTTTAGAATTCCAAACTCCATAATCTTCGTCCAATGCTTCAGCAATGAAGGTATCCGAGATATTGATTAATTCATTCTTGTTTTTTTCAACCAATACAGAATCATTTATAGTTTCTGCTGCTTTTAATAATAACCATCCAACTTCAATATCGTGACCAAAAGAAATTTCTGAAGAAAGTGTTTGCCATTTGGTGTCAAAGAACAATTTCAATTGATGATTTTTTGTGACGATATGTTTTGTGAACATACTCATCAATCCCTTTAAAGTTGTTTTTATTTCTGGATTTTTAGAAACTTCATACAGTGTGGTATATGCCTCTAGGATATGTAAATGTGTATTTGTAGTAATGGGCGCATTTAGGTCCTTCTCACTCAATCGTAAATCCTCAATTGGGCTCCAATCTTTGTCAAACGCTTCAATATATGCATCAAATTCAAGACTATAGGCTTTTGTTTCAAGCAATTGATAAATTTCCAAAGCCCAGCTTAACGCCTTATTATTTCTGGAGTACTTGTAATACTCAGCAAGGGCATAAATGCAAAACGCTTGGGCATAACTTTGTTTTCTTTTATTGGCTGGGTTCCCCTCATAATCTACTTCCCAGAAAACTCCTCCATATTCCTTGTCGTTAAAATATTGAAAAAGATAATTGAACGCCCTTTTGCATTCGTCATCATATCTTTTGTCACTATAAAAATTACTGGCCCTCGAAAAAGTCCAAAGTATACGAGTGTTTAAGATTATTCCTTTATTGGCTTTTTTAATTACTTCGTTGTCATTATTAATTTGACCATGAAAACCACCAAATTGGGCATCTTTCGTATTGTTTTGCCAATAGTCAAGGATGTTTGTCAGTTCTATTTCCAATTGTGCGGAAATCTCGATGGAATCATCTAAGGTCATGGAAATAAAAGCTTTTAAGTTTCTTAGTGGAATCCTTTGTTATTATCGATCAATTCAAGGATATTTTCGACCGATCCATTTGAAGTAAGTTTGTCCTTTGGTGTATTCATACAATAATCAACTAGAATATCGATGGTTGTTTTGGCTACGTGCATTCGCGTATCAGAAGAGGCGTAGTAGATAAACACATCACCATTTTCATCTTCAATCCAACCGTTAGAAAAGAGGACATTGCCAACATCCCCAATAATTTCCTGGCTATCAGGAGCCATAAAATAACCACCGGGTTGATAGGTTACCTCAGTTAGGTTCTCTAAATCTGTCATGAACATATAAAGAACATAACGCAATCCAGCAGCGGTATTTCTTACCCCATGTGCCAAGTGAAGCCAGCCATGATTGGTTTTCAAAGGAGAAGGTCCCTGACCATTCTTCAATTCGTAAATAGTGTGATACGCCTTGGGATTGATAATAAATTCTTCATCAACCCGAGGTACTGTCATGTCTTCTATATACCCAATGCCAATTCCACCGCCGGCTCCAGTTTCAATAAAACCATCTTGAGGTCTCGTGTACAGCGCATATTTTCCCTGTACGAATTCGGGATGTATGGTAACATTTCGTTGTTGGTTCGAGCCAGAAATTAAATCGGGTAGACGTTCCCAAATCATTAGATCTTTTGATCTAATGATTCCCGCATTAGCAATTGCGGAAGAAGTATCCCCCGCTGGGGCATTTGGGTCTTTGCGCTCGGTACAGAAGATGCCATATACATAACCGTCTTCATGTAGGGTAAGCCTCATATCATAAACATTCACATCAGGGTCTTCCGTTTGGGGCAGTAGTATAGGTTTGTCCCAAAACTTAAAATTATCAATGCCATTATCGCTTTCTGCAAGAGCAAAAAATGATTTACGGTCTTTACCTTCCACTCTTAAAGCTAAGACGTATTTATTTTTCCATTTGATGGCGCCAGCATTGAAAATTGCATTAACACCAATACGTTCCAATCCTTTTGGGTTAGTCTTTGGATCGAGATCATAGCGCCAATGTAACGGAATATGTTCCGCTGTCAATATTGGATATTTATACTTTTTGAAAATCCCGGATGGATGTGAAATTTCTAGATTCTTCCTTTTTTGCAATTCATTATGTTCATCATATAAATCCTGAATTGATTCAGTTATATTTTGGTTGTTTTGATCGGGCATGGTAAAACGTATATTTTTATTTAATTCTATTTTATTTGACTCAGAGCTTTAAGAAAGAGAACATTTTCTTTGGCATGGAATTTTATAAAATCTTCACTGCTTTTTTGTCCTTTAAATGGAGCGAAGTAGTGATCTGGCCATGCATTCCGCCAGAAAAGTGCCCAAGATATACCTTTGTTCGCAATATTCTTATGAAGAACCTCCGTCCACCAGCTTTCTTCACTGACCATATTCAAACCACCTTCGGTCATGGCGTAGGGTTTATTTTTTTTGCTTTCCTAATTTTCCAAGAAGGTCGAGATTGGTATTCAATATTTCTATGTATTCCGATGTGCCGTTCTTGTGATAGAGGTCCATTCCGAGAATATCAACATAATCGTCGCCGGGATAAAAATCCAAATACTCTTTTTCACTCTTCACTGCATCACTTGAGTAGCAATAAAGGAGGTTATGTACATTATGGGTGTTCGTAAAAAACTCAAATGTTTCTCGCCATAACAGTTTAAAATCCTTAGGAGTGCAATTACCTTGTCCCCACCAAAACCAGGAACCGTTCATTTCATGATAGGGTCGAAATACGACAGGGATAGATTTTCCCGATTTGGTTTTAAGGCTTTTTATAAAACCAGCGATTCTGGTCAACCAAGCTCTGTATTTGGGGCTTAGTAGACCTCCTTCCAATACTTGTGAAACTGCAGGAGAAGGGTCCCATGCTGATTTTTTGGTCACGGGATTATCTGGATGCCAGCTGATTGTAATAATCCCACCATCATTGTGTGCCTTTTTAATAAGCTTTCGCATTAAGTCAAAATTGACTGTGTCCAGATTATGGCTATGGCCTAATTCAAGATGTCCCAATTCAAATCCGTAAATGGCAGGATGGTCACCCACAACTTCATGAACATCACTTTTATAAATATCTCCCTCATTTTTCCAGCCCATTCCGTAAGCAGTTGCATCTTGATGACCAAATGCATAACCTGAATTTGGGATTGCCCTAATTCGTTGCATCAAATATCTTGATGAAATATCAGCTTGTTTATCAGCCAATTCAATACTTTTAGCTTGTTTCAATAGAGCTGTTTTACAGGAGATGAATGTTGTTCCCAAGACAATGATTAAAGCGTATTTATACAAAACTCTCAGCATATTTAAAATTAAATGATCGACTAAGATCTATTCAATACTATTCTATCATATTATTGGTGAAAATATGCAGTTGTTATTGGCTGATCGACTTTTTATCCAAATATCGGATAATCCATAGTATACTATTTTATAATCCAATTTCATTTTTTTTAGCTTTAATATGCGATTGGTTTGGTCTATTCTTTTTTGTCAATAAGTACTCATTTTATATCAATTCTATCCTGAAGTTGTGTAGTTAGCTAAAAATTAAGCCAATTATTGGTTTTAATTTTTAACTTCGGAAAATAACTAATCAGGTAATATGCAAATAAAAGAATCATCAGAAATATACGATGTCATTATTGTAGGTTCGGGTGCAGGAGGTGGCATGGCTACCAAACAATTGGCCGATGCCGGTTTTAACGTAGCTGTTGTTGAGGCAGGTCCGTTTTTTGATCCGGCAAATCCTGAACAGCAAACCCAATTGAAATGGCCTTATGAATCGCCCCGTAGAGGTGCATCTAAAACCCGTGCCTTTGGTGAATGGGACATGGCGTACGGTGGCTGGGAGATTGAAGGTGAGCCCTATACACATGCTGAAGGAACAAAGTTCGATTGGTTTCGTTCCCATATGTTGGGAGGGCGTACTAATCACTGGGGACGTATCTCGTTGCGTTTTGGTCCGAAGGATTTTAAAGGTAAAACCCGAGATGGCCACGGCGAGGATTGGCCTATTGGTTACGAGGATATAAAGCCTTACTACGATAAGGTAGACAAATTAATAGGGGTTTTTGGAACAAATGAGGGGAGAGAGAATGATCCAGATGGTTTTTTTCTGCCTCCACCAAAACCTAGATTACACGAATTGTTTTATATCAATGGGGCAAAAAAATCTGGAATACCGGTTATTCCAAGTAGGATGTCAATGTTGACAAAAAAAATCAACAATGACCGTGGTACTTGTTTTTATTGTGGACAATGTTCAAGATCATGTTCTGTTTATGCGGATTTCTCTGCTGGCAGTTGTTTGATATTTCCAGCACAGAAAAGCGGAGGTCAGGTGAAAATTTTTGTTAACTCTGTTGTTAGGGAAGTGACAACGAATGAAGAAGGTAAAGCTACCGGGGTTTCTTATATAAGTAAAGATGATAGAAAAGAATATAAGTTAAAGGCAAAGGTTGTTGTATTGGCCGCTTCTGCCTGTAGTTCAGCTCGCATACTTCTAAACTCAAAAAGTAAGCAACATCCAAATGGTTTGGGTAATAGCAGTAATCATGTGGGCAAATACCTTCATGATTCCACAGGTGCTAGTAGAGCAGGTTTTATTCCTGGACTAATGAACAGAAAACCATCATATAATGAGGATGGCGTTGGCGGTATGCACGTTTATTCGCCGTGGTGGGGTGATAATAAAAAATTGAATTTCCCTAGAGGGTATCATATTGAAATTTGGGGAGGAATGGGTATGCCAAATTACGGCTTTGGTTATAGTCCAAATGAATTCAATAAGTTCTTTGACCTACCTGTTGGTGGATACGGTGATTCATTGAGAGATGATGTTAAAAAGTATTATGGTTCTGTTCTCGGTTTTGGTGGCAGGGGAGAAGCAATCGCAAGAAAAGATAATTACTGTGAAATAGACCCGACGACTTTAGATCAGTTTGGTATTCCCGTACTTAAATTCCATTATAAATGGACGGATTTTGAAATAAACCAGGCCAAACATATGCAAGATACTTTTGAAGAATTACTGCATAATATGGGAGGCGAACCTTTAGGTGAAAAACCAGGAGAAGAGAGTGATCATGGCCTGTTAACGCCTGGAAGAATAATTCATGAAGTAGGCACAACCCGTATGGGGAACGACCCTAAGACCTCCGTTACAAACAAATTTCAACAATTACATGATGTAGACAATGTGTTTATTGTAGATGCAGGACCTTTTGTTTCCCAAGCAGATAAGAATTGTACGTGGACCATTTTGGCTCTTTCTTGGAGGGCGTCAGATTTTATTATTGAACAATTGAAACAGCAAAATATCTAAGAAATGGATAGAAGAAAAAGTTTACAGACTATTATTCTTGGAGCCGGTGCAGCCTCTACCGGTTTGGTTTTTCAGGGATGTAATCCCGAGGAAGGACCTACAGTTGAGGAAAACATCAGCAAGGGAGCAGAAAAGTTTTTTGGAAGAACTCCCGAAGAATTGGAACTGATTGATAAATTGAACTCCGAACAGTTGTTCAATGCGCATGAAATGGAAACAATTGCTGTTTTGACCACAGTTATACTTCCACCCAAAGAACCAAATGGTGGCCCTATTGAGGCAGAAGTACCGGCATTTATTGAATTCATAGGCAAGGATTATCCTGAAATGCAAATGACCCTGCTAGGTGGTCTTATGTGGTTAGATCATAAATGTAATACTGAATTCAATCTTGAATTTAAATCAGCAAGTCTTGAACAGCAAAAAGGTATATTGGATACAATTGCTTTTCATGATGTTGAGGTTCCACTGGAAAAACAACCCCTTGAAATACAGTTTTTTCATTTGATGAGAGGACTTACCGTAACCGGATATTATACTTCCAAGGTTGGTATTGCAGATTTAGGGTATAAAGGCAATATGCCCAATGTTTGGGATGGTGTTCCAGAGGATGTTTTAGAGCAACACGGAGTGGCTTATGACACTGATTGGATAGCAAAATGTGTAGATCAAAGTAAAAGAGGCATTATTGCCGAGTGGGATGATGAAGGAAATTTATTAACGTAAATCGGATTGAAAATGAAAAACAAAATAATAGTAATTCTTGCATTGATTGTATCGCAAATAGGTATTCAACAATTAGCTGCCCAAGAATTTGGAATCCAATTGTATAGTTTAAGAAATCAATTCAAAAAAGATGTTTCAGGATCATTAAAGACGATTAGTGAGTGGGGGTTGACCAATTTGGAAGGTGGTGACACCTATGGTCTCTCTTTTGAGGAATTTGATGGTTTGCTAAATGAATTTGAATTGGATGTTGTTAGTGTGGGAGCATCATATGATGATTTAAAGAATAAATCCGAAGAGGTTTTGGCAAATGCCAAGAGGTTCAGTGCAAACTTTGTAATGTGCCCTTGGATTCCACATAAAGGAAATGAATTTAATATAGAGAATGTCAAAGAAGCGGTGAAGGTTTTCAATAATGCAGGAAAATTATTTAAAGAAGCAGGGATTACATTAGCCTATCATGCCCATGGTTATGAATTTAGACCTTACAAAAATGATACACTATTTGATTATATGGTCGAAAACGCCCAATTTTTTGCTTTTGAAATGGATGTGTTTTGGGTACAACATGGCGGTGTAGACCCAATGGCGTTGCTTAATAAGTACCCTGAAAAATTTGTTCTTTTTCATTTGAAAGATATGGCCAAAAGTGTGGTTGGCAATAACACAGGTCATGAAGATGTAGAAACCAATGTGGTTCTGGGAACCGGTCAGGTCGATATTGAAGGTGTTGTTAAAAGAGCTAGGGAAATCGGAATCGCTAAATATATGTTCATTGAGGACGAGTGTTCAAGAGTGATGCAACAAGTGCCAGAAAGTCTTGAATTTATTAAAGGTATTGAGTAATGGAATCCCCCAGGGTTATTATTGCCTCATATCTTTGTTTGCTGTCCTTGATGTTAGGAGCTTGTACAAGCAATGCTGAGGAAAAAAAGGAAAACAGGCCACCGAATATCATTTGGTTGGTAGCCGAGGATCAGTCCCCTGATTTTTTTCCGATGTACGGGGATAGCACTATTTCATTACCGAATATTGAATCACTTGCGACAGACGGAGTAATTTTTGACAATGCCTTTTCACCCGTTCCGGTATGCGCCCCGGCCCGTAGTGCTTTGATAACGGGTATGTACCCTACAACTTTAGGTACACATAATATGCGGACTTACAAAGCATGGGGCAATGAAAATGAACCCACAATTAAAATTCCTAACTATTCGCCAATTGCTCCTGATGGAGTGAAGATGTTCACAGAATATCTTAGAAAAGAAGGATATTACTGTGCCAACGGCCCAAAGGAGGACTATAATTTTGCTAAGACAGAAGGTTCATGGGATGAGAGTAGTAAAGATCGTCATTGGAAAAATCGGAAGCCAGACCAACCTTTCTTTACGGTATTCAATTTTGGAGTTTGTCATGAATCGCAAATTTGGAAAAGAAGAAAGGATTCTCTTTTTGTTGATCCAATGGAAGTTCCCGTTCCGCCATATTTTCCTGATACAGATGTTGTTAGACACGATTTAGCTGTAAATTATAGTAATTTAAAACGATTGGATGATCAGATTGGTGTTGTCATACAGCAACTCAAAGAGGACGGCCTTTATGAAAACAGCATCATTTTCTTTTATGGTGATCATGGCGGGCCTTTTCCACGCCATAAAAGAGCCCTTTATGATACAGGAATCAAAGTGCCGCTGACCATAAAATTCCCCAAAAATGATAATGCAGGGAGTCGAGATGATCGTTTGATCAGTTTTATTGATTTTGCACCAACAGTTCTTTCTTTGGCTGAAATAGAACCACCAAAAGTCATGCAGGGAAAAGCGCAACTCGGTGAATTTGAAGTAACAAAAAAACCAGGTTACACCTTTCATTCTTCTGACCGATTTGATGAATTGTATGATCGCCTAAGAGCAGTAAGATCAAAAAGATATAAGTATATAAAGAGTTTTGACACAGAAATCAGTCATGCCATACCTGTTTCGTATCGTGAGCAAATGCCCATGATGAACGAACTTCGAAAACTATATGCTCAGGGATTATTGAATGATGAACAGGCCTTTTGGTTAAATGATACAAAACCTGAAGAAGAGTTGTATGATTTGAAAAATGACCCTTACGAGTTGAATAATTTGGTTGGGCATCAAGAATTCGGGGATACACTCAGGGTTATGCGAAATGTCTTAAAAGAATGGATTGATAAAACCAAAGATCTTGGCCAATTTGCAGAAACTGATTTAATCGAAAAATGGATACCAAATGGAAAACAGCCTCAGCTACCTCCTTTGGAGATGGAAGAAAATGATAAAGGAATCAGATTGATTTCAAAAAAAGCTGATGCAACCATTGTTTGGAAGCACCCAAAAGATACAGTTTGGAACATCTATGACAATCTTATTTCGAAAGGTGTTGAATTTGAAGCCAAAGCTGGTCGCATTGGATATCAGGAAAGTGAACTGTTGATTAATGATTAATATCTAATCCAATCGCTTAAATAGTAGTAAACGTACATCAATAACGGCGCTACCTTTTATTTCAAGGGCCTTTAAAGTCAATTTACCTTTTCCGTTGTTAAGTTTTATTTTGCCCATTTTCATAGACTTAAAGTCTTTAACGTAAGATTCAATCCGCGGGTCCCGATCATTTTCCATCCCTGTTAACGGTGGGTCATGGGGCTCGGTTATTGTGGTTGAAAGTTCGTTTTTATTATGGGTGAGCTTTAATGTTGCTCCAACATTTTCGGCTGCACAGGTGTAGTAAAGCTCAACCTCAAATTCACCATCGGCTAAAACTTCCACATCCCAGGTGATTTTATCGTCAAGACTGGTCCAATTGGTAAAAAAGGTATTATTGGGATGGCGATTACTTCTTTTAATATTCCCATGGGGAATCCCATCTCTTGCTGGTATTTGTGTATATATAAAATCAGGATGCCCCAAGGTAAATGGACGTTTATTTTCTGGTTTTACAGTGACAGCATCTTTAAGCCATATATTTTTGATATTTACCAAAGAATCCGTTAATTGGGGTAATTCAGATGATAGATCTGTCCTTTGCCCAATATCATTTTGCATGTCATAAAGACGATTTTCATTGTCTAGTCGGTACTTCTGGGTTCTAATACTTGTTTTGCCTCGCCAATGATTAACAATATGTCTCGACTCCCAGGTAGGGTTTTTATCAGCAATGAGTGTTTTTAGATCTTTTCCGTCAATTGATTTAATTGTTGGTTGGTTGATGCCAGCTAAACTGGTCAAAGTTGGTAGAATATCAATTGCCCCGGCTATTTGAGAAATCTTTTTATTCTTGGGAATAGTGTTTTTCCATTGTATGAAAAAAGGAGAACGTACACCACCTTCGTCTGTTGATCCTTTTCTGCCTCGCATTCCACCATTCCAACGCCATCCATTAGGTCCATTATCCGAGAGGTATACGATTATCGTATTTTCCTCAAGTCCCAATTCTTTTAATTTATTGGTTAATCTACCCATATTAAAATCAATATTTTCTACCATGGCCAACGCAGCTCTTGTAAAATTTTCAGATTCTTCTTCGTTTCCTTGATAACGCATGTCAAGCTTTTTCTTTTCAAAGCGTTCCCAATATTCATTTGGCACTTGCATTGGGCTATGTGGGGTGTTGTAGGGTAGGTATAAAAAGAATGGATTGTTTTTGTTTTCAGTAATGAAGTCAAGGCCTTTATTGGTAAGGTCATCAACCAAGAAACCCTCTCCTTTTACAATTTCTCCATTGTGCTCGAGCATTGGACTAAAATAATTCCCCCAGTGACCTGAAGTGAATCCATAATAATCATCAAAGCCCCTTGAATTGGGGTGATAAGGTGGTTGCATACCACTATGCCATTTACCATAAGCTGTAGTTTTGTAACCTGCTTTTTTAAAGATTTCCGCGATTGTAGTCTCTTTACTATTGAAACGTTCTCCACCTGTTGATGTTGAATACACCCCTAATCGTGCTGCATACTTGCCAGTTAAAAGCTCTGCCCTAGTGGGTGAGCATACAGGTTGAACATAAAAGTTTTGAAAGGACGCACCATTTTTGGCAATGGCATCAATGTTTGGTGTGGATAAATTGGTGTTGCCATTGAAGCTTAAATCACCCCAGCCTTGATCGTCGGTCATGATTAAAACAACATTTGGTTTTGTTTGAATCTCATTTTTTTCCTTGGTTTTCTTTTCACAGGAAACAATGAATAAAGTTAAAAGCAGAATAAAGATATTACGCATATCAATCTTTTTTGATTGCAAGACCTACCATTGAATCAGCTGTGCCATAGTATAAGAACCATTTGTCTTGGAAATAGACCAAGCCTTCGATAAAGGTTGTTCCAGCTTTATACTGTCCTGTTATTTCATGTGGCAGATCTGGGCAGATAAAAGGTGTTTCCAACCGGTCAAGAACTTTAGTTGGCTCATTTTTATCGAATAATACCTGACCTCCACAATAGGTTCCTTCGGCGACTTTAGTTGTTGCTCCCTCACCACTTAAATTTTTTCCGTTGTAAAGAAGTAGGATTCCATTTTCGGTATAAATAGCGGGTGGCCCTGGTTCGGTCAAATGACTATCAAATTTCTTTAGAGACGGTTTGAACACGTGCATAAGTTCTCCGGCTGATTCCAGAACTGGTTCCCAATCTATTCCATCATCAGACAGCGCCAAATTTACAAAAAGCTCCCCCCAATACATATGATACTTACCATTGATTTTTTTTGCAATCAATCTTCCATCTTTTAATTCGGTGACGATTGAACCTGATTTACTCCATATATTCAAAAATCTACCTTGGTGGGCACTTTCAAATACAGGACCGTGCTTTGTCCAATTCCTCAAGTCTGTGGAACTTGCACTTGAAAGTCTGGCAACATCCTTGTTCCAACTTGTATAGAGCATAATATAAGTGCCGTCTGGGGTTTCAACAATTCGAGGGTCTTCTATTCCCCCCGGTTGGTCCCATTTGCTGAAATCATCATTATCAGGATATAGTACAGGCTCTGGATACTTAGTAAAGTTTATTCCATCTAAACTATAGCCAAGGCCTATTCTTGATGTTCTTCCTCCCAGAATAGCTTCGGGATTATCCTCGGCCCTAAATAGCATGAAAACTGTATCATTTCTTACGATAGCTCCAGGATTGAAAACATCGGCCTTTTGCCATTGTACATTTACTTGGGTGATTGGGTCGATAAATGAATAGCTGGAATCAGCTACCATTATTGGATTGATGTCGGTCTTTTCAAATCCAAGCATCCATTTTTCATTTGGCACTGCATTATTTGCAGCCGCGGCAGGTTTTTCTTGTTTACAAGACAATAGACTAATTGCAGTAAAAAACACGAGTAGAGCTCTTAAATTCATAGAGGTTTCATTTAAATTCGGTGACTTTGGTTGTTCACAAAACAAAGAAATATATGTAACTTGACTTTTCTTTTTATAATTATTTAAAGATAACGGATTCGAAGTATCAATAGGAAAGATGAGTAGATTTATTTTATTATTCTGTTTGATTTTAATCGGGGGATGCAAAGAGCATCCAACTAATAAAAATCTTGAACCTTCAACAAGGGCCATAACGGTTGATTCTATCAAAATTGAAAAGGTAATTGAAGAGAAGTTCAAAACTTATAATGGACTGGCCGATACCACGTTTGTTCGATTGGCAGATTTTAGTGTCGGTTTCGCTTATGATATGCGCTATGCCACTAAAAATAATTTTTTAAAAGAGAAAGTCTATGATTGCGCCGAATGCTATACCCGTGTAAAAACTGCAAAAGCCTTGATAAAAGCGAATAAGGCATTTAAGAAAAGTGGTGTCAAGATAAAATTCTTTGATTGCTATAGACCAAATTCAGTTCAGTATAAAATGTGGGAGCTTGTGCCCAACCCACAGTATGTGGCCAATCCAGTAAAAGGTTCAATACATAATAAAGGAGGTGCGGTAGATATAACTTTGGTCACCCTTCAAGGCGAAGAATTGGATATGGGGACCGATTTTGATTTTTTTGGTAAAAGAGCATATCACGATAATTTAGATTTACCCAAAGAAATTCTGGATAATAGGAAGCTTTTAAAAGAGACCATGGAAAAGCACGGATTTTGGTCAACAAGAACAGAGTGGTGGCACTACAATTTGCAAGGAGCCCACAAAGATCCAATTGCAAATTTTAAATGGGATTGTTCAACAGAAAATTAAAGATTTATGAAAAATATAGTTTTAGTATTAATGCTTACAGTGGGTTCAATGAATGCGCAAGATACTATTGTTCCACTTTGGCCGAAGAATAGTGTTCCAAATTATATTGAATCTGAAGAAAGAGAGGTTCTTGTTCGAGGAGATGATCTTGACCGAATAAGTAAAGTACAAGAACCCACTATTGAGGTTTATTTACCTGCAAAGGCTAATGCCAATGGGCAAGCCATGTTGATTTTTCCTGGTGGGGGCTACCAAATTTTAGCATATGATTGGGAAGGAACGGATATTGCTAAATTTTTAAATGGAAAAGGAGTCGCAGGAATTGTAGTAAAGTATCGAATGCCTTCTTCAGTTTCACAAAAAGACAAGCATCTGGTACCATTGATTGATGCACAACGAGCTATTCGCTTGGTTAGAAATATGTCCAGTGAATTGAATATTGAAACAGATAAAATCGGAATAATCGGGTTTTCTGCAGGTGGGCATTTGGCATCTACTTTGGGCACCCATTTTGATGAAAAAGTATATGAATCCATTGATGAAATAGATAAAATAAGTGCCAGACCAAACTTTATGGCTTTAGGGTACCCAGTTATATCAATGAAAAGTATGATGACTCATAAAGGGTCTAAAGAAAAATTGGCCAACAAAAATGCAAAGCCTTCCATAGTAGAGTATTTTTCCAATGAAGAACAGGTAACTGAAGATACACCGCCTACCTTTCTATTTCATGCATCTGATGACAAAGTTGTTCCCGTTGAGAATAGTTTGGCCTTTTATAGGGCGTTGATAGAGAAAGGGGTTTCAGCAACAATGCATATCTATCCAAAAGGAGGACATGGATTTTCTTTAGCTCGAAACGATTTACACCTAAGGGGATGGACAGAGCGAATGTTCGAGTGGATTGAAAGTTTGGAATGAGAGTTATTTTTTCAAAAAAGATAGATCGTTATCAATTCTACTTTTATATTTTTGCAATCCAATTTCGGGATGTAGCGCAGTCCGGTAGCGCACTCGGCTGGGGGTCGAGTGGTCGCAGGTTCAAATCCTGTCATCCCGACGATCCATTTTTCAAGTATAAAAAAACCCCGTTAATCAGCTGATTAACAGGGTTTTTTTATGAATTTACCTATTATCACAATATACCCAGTAAACATGGTAAATTCAATTAGTTGTTTTTTAATATAAGAGTGGTCTGCCCTTGTTTGCTATTATGTAGTTGATTATTTGAACCATGATCTGAATAACGAGCTGTCAAAACAAGAATACTTTTTTCATGATCTGACCCAGGTTGTTCCATTGTTTTGATAGTCCCTGCAATTCCAGTTAAATAGTTTTTGTCTGAATCGGAATTATTTTCCAAAATCCAATATACCATTTCCTGCACTTGGTCAACCTTCAAATCTGGGTGGGGAGGCATTTTTTCATCACCCCAAATAGAAGTGCCCCCGGCAATTATTTTTTCAGTGAGAAATTCTATTGCTTTTTCATTCTTTTTGTATTTCGTAGCAATTTGTTCAAACGAAGGCCCAATTAGTTTTCCTTTGGCACTGTGACAACTAAAGCATGTTGAACGACTCATCTCGACTAACGAGCTATAGTTTGTCTTAGATTCTTTGGTCAAATATGGTTTTATCTCTGAAGAGCTTTTCAGATACTTCGCTATTAAAAGAACTTCAGTTGGATTAATCTCGTCGTATTCCGAATTACCATCCTCATAATCTGAAACGTGTATGATATAAGGTAATAAGGAGTTCCGACTAAATGAGCTAAAGTCTTTTGGAGCAACAAACTTAACTATTGGAGGACTGTTTTCCTGTATTTGAAACTGCGAAAAACCAATGGTAAAATAGAAGAAAACAAAAAGAATTACCGCTATGATATAAAATCGTTGCATTTTTATATAAATCAAAGCATGTCAATAGTTTCCGCGACCCTGTTGCCTGATCGCGTGGCAGCCTCGGTACCCCAATTGAGATTATCAGCATAAGCACCTGCAAAATGTATTCGACCATGAGATTGTATTATGTGCGGCCAAAATTTATGAAGTTCCCCAATTGGAAATGCTGTTCTTTCACAATTTGATGAATATTTTTGTTTGGTCCAGTCCCTACCAACAGCCAATTCGATAGAATCACCATTTCCTGGATAGGATGCACGAAAGGCGGCCAACGCCCGCTTTGGGGACACACCACCCGGTCCTGTTCCCAAAACAATCACCCTATGAGTATCCACTTCTTCGGCAGATTGCCATACCTCCCATAAATCAGGATGCCCCAAACTCATGTTAATGTCTTTATAACCATCTTTTTCCCAAAACCTTGAACTCGCCTGAAAAACAAAACGCTGGTATGAATCATAGGTTATATTTTCATTGACGAATTGCTTTTCTTTTGGCAAAGCCGGCTGAATAGGTATATTTTTGAGGGTAGGAAGAGGAATACAATTCACAAAATAATCAGCGGTAATTTCTTTTACCTCCCCTTGTTGTTTATATTTTACACTTACACTGGTTTCCCCATTTTCAATAGAAGTGATAGGACAATTCAACCACACTCTAGAACCCAATCTTTTTGCAAAGGCATTTGGCAACATCTGGTTTCCTCCTTTTAAACGAAAAACCTCTGTTGGGTATGTGGCAACTCCCCTCATTTTTAGTATGGCGGCATACCATAGTTCGTAAAGAGCAGAGGAATTATTCCCGCCCAAAAACTTTAATGCTGTCTCTGATGCCCCTTCCTTTTTATAAATATCAGACATTGGAATATTGTCCAAGGCATCATGGCCAACTCCGAAAGGTTGGTATTCATCTTTGAATGCATCCAAGTACGGTTTCGTGAAGAGTGATTTTAACTCTGGCCATGGATTCTTGGATAGATGTTTTATTTCTCTTTTATTAAAACCAAAGTTTTTTAACACAGAAGGGTCCTTGAGCATCTGTTCTGTGTAGAATTTCCCATTTATTTTTCTTTTTAGATTTTTTCTTCTTGGGTAGGGCAGGGCTGTAATATCGAATTCATCAAGATAATTCCAATATCTTTCATAGCCTGGTTTTACAATATGTTCCTGTCCAAAATCTCCATATAGTCCATCTGAAAGTTCGTCCCTTGTAGTATACACATGGCCTCCATGTCTACCTGATGCTTCCAATACAATTACTTCGTGCCCCTTTTTCATTAATTCATATGCACTGCATAACCCACCAATCCCTGCGCCGCCTACAATGACTTTTTTTGAAACTCCTGAAGGTTTTGATTTGAACTCAAATTCTTCCTGTGCCTCATTGGCGGCTAATGTATTAATAGGTAAGACAGTTGCCCCAACTCCTGCGGTTACCACATTTTTCATAAAAGTTCTTCTTTTCAGATGGCTCATAAATTGGGTGTTAGGTTATAAAAAGGTTTTTAATGTCTTTGATAAAAAGGAAAATACAAATTTTTAGACATATATGGTATCCTTTCACCAGCTTTTCCATTTATTCCAATAGCTTCAATGTTCTCAGCTACAGCATTTTAATAGGTGTCTCACTTGGGGGTAATTGGACCATATTGTCTTAAAAGACCAAATCCCTAGAATTAATAGAATTGATTGTTCTACTTCGAGTATTTGCAATCAAATCTATATTATTAAATAGGTTTTCAGTAGAGGCCCATAAAAACTGTTATCTTAGGACGTATAATTAAAAAAAAACAAAAATGCCATGGCTAATCACTATATCGACCTGGATACCCTTAAATTTATACTTTATAAGGTACATGACCTTCAAAGTGTTTTAGATCAAGACCGTTATGCTGATTATGATCAGGCCTCAGTAGAGCTTTTGTTGAATTCTGTTAAGGATTTTTCTGACAGGGAGTTATTTCCTTTCTTCAAGGAGATGGATGAAAATCCCGCGCATTTCAAGAACGGAGAGATTGTTGTGCATCCGCAGATAACTAAATATATGAAGGATGGGGGCGATATGGGTTTTATTGCTGGGTCTTTTTCCTATGAAAATGGGGGTATGCAATTACCCGGAATGGTGTCCCATGCATCTGCTTTTATTCAGGATGCTGCCAATAACCACATGCCTGGGTATATTGGTTTGACAGTAGGTGCTGCGGAACTGATTACTCATTTTGCCAACCAAGAATTGAACGATACCTATGTGCCCAATATGCTTTCCGGGCAGTGGGGAGGCACCATGTGTTTAACCGAACCACAAGCGGGTAGTTCGTTATCTGATATTGTTACTTCTGCAACTCTTGATGGAGATTCATATAAGATTCATGGGCAAAAAATCTTCATTTCAGGAGGGGACTATCAAGGCGCCGAAAATATTGTGCATTTGGTGTTGGCCCGTATTAAAGGTGCACCAGCAGGTACGAAAGGAATATCTTTGTTTGTCGTTCCTAAAAAAAGACCGATTGATGATGATTTAATCCCGAACGATGTAACGACCGTCGCCGATTTTCAAAAGATGGGTCAGAAGGGTTATTGCACCACGCACTTGTTTTTCGGAGATAAGAATGATTGCCAAGGTTGGCTTGTAGGTGAGGCCAATAAAGGATTAAAATATATGTTCCTGATGATGAACGGGGCAAGAATCGGAGTAGGTAGAGGTGCAGCTGCGATTGCTACGGCCGCCTATCATGCTTCATTGAATTATGCGAATGAAAGACCACAAGGGCGTCAATTAACAAGAACGGGCAAGAAAGATGTAAATCAAGAACAGACCTTAATAATAAACCATCCAGATGTTCGACGAATGTTGCTGCTGCAAAAAGCAGTTTCGGAAGGTTCTTTGAGCCTGGTCTTGTTGACTGCAAAGTATCATGATCTTTCGATTGCAAGTGCAAATGCTGATTTACGTGAAAAATATAGGTTGTTGTTGGAAATAATGACTCCAGTAGTAAAAACTTATCCATCAGAAATGGGGAAATCTGCTGTTGATAATGGAGTTCAGGTTTTAGGAGGATATGGTTTCTGCTCTGATTACATCTTACAACAATATTTGAGGGACATCCGAATTTTTGCCATTTACGAAGGAACAACGGGAATCCAATCCCAAGATTTACTAGGCCGAAAAATCACCATGGATAATGGGAAGGCCTTGCAATTGTTATCCGAGGAAATTCAGGGTTCCATAAAAGAGGCGATGGCGCATGAATCCTTAGTACCCTATGCCAAAAAGTTGGGCGGGAAACTTGCATTGACGCAGCAAGTATTACAATCCCTGATGGGCTTTGCCATGAAAGGGGATTATCAGCGTTTCTTAGCAGATGCCACTCCCTTTATGGAGTTCTTTAGCAACATCCTAATAGGATGGTTGTGGTTGGATACGGCCCGTGAAGCTCAAAATGCTTTGGTAAATGGGAGTAAAGAACATAGCACTGATTTCTATGAGAGTAAAATCCATACTATGGAATTCTATTTCAAATATGAACTCCCGAAAACAACAGGCCTAGCCGAAATCTTAATGGATAAGCAAGCCTTGACCCTAAACACTGATAAAAAGATTTTTGAATAACTTAATCTTTAAATATATCCACTATCAAGAGGGATTTAGGAATGTGAAAAATCCAAAATAAATAATGAAGAACTAAAGAAATGATAAAACAAAAATTCGACCTCACCGGAAAAGTGGCCATCATAACTGGTTCCAGTAAAGGAATAGGCTTATCAATTGCCAGAGGATTAGCAGAGAATGGAGCTAAAGTTGTTATCAGTAGCAGAAAACAAGATGCAGTTGATACAGTTGCTGAAGAATTCAGGGATGCAGGTCTAGAGGCAGTTGGAATTGCCTGTCACATCGGAGATGGGGAACAACGTAAAGCATTGATTGAAAAGACGATGGATAAGTATGGTCGAATTGATATTTTGGTAAACAATGCGGCAATAAACCCCTATTACGGCCCCTTGGAAGGTTCTGATGAAGTGGTGTTCGATAAGATTATGGAAGTAAATGTCAAGGCACCTTGGTTGCTTTCAAATTTGGCCCTCACGCACATGAAAGAAAAAGGGGGTGGTAGTATTATTAATATTTCCTCAGTAGAAGGTTTACGCCCAGGATTTGGTTTAGGACTTTACAGTGCTACTAAATCCGCTTTGATCATGCTTACAAAAAACCAGGCAAAAGAATGGGGTCGTTATGGGGTCCGTGCAAATGTACTATGCCCTGGTCTAATCAAGACCAAATTTAGCCAAGGCCTTTGGGCAGACGAAAAATTGGTCAGCGGGTTTACCAAAGCTTTACCATTGAATCGTATAGCAGCTCCTGATGAAATGGCGGGCATGGTTATGCTTTTGGCTTCTGATGCAGGATCTTATATGACAGGCGGGGTATATGTTGCTGATGGAGGTTATATGATTTCAGGATAACTTTTAACGGTTGTAAAATAGCGATACTATGAATTTTGAATACAGCGAAAAATCCATTGCCTTGCAGGAAAAGCTAAAGCTTTTTATAGCAAATAACATACATCCTTTTCAGGAGGAGGTCAAGGCATTCCACTACAACCCGGTAAATGCATGGAAAAAATGGCCAGGCCTTGATACATTAAAAGAAAAGGCAAAAAAAGAAGGGCTATGGAATTTATTTTTACCCAAAAACTATGGTGACTTGAGCCCAGGACTTACCAATCTCGAATATGCGCCATTGGCAGAAATTATGGGTCGAATTCTTTGGTCTTCGGAAGTATTTAACTGCAGTCCACCAGATACTGGAAATATGGAAGTATTGGCCAAATATGGTAATCAAAAACAAAAGGATGAATGGCTAAACCCTTTGATGAACGGAGTAATCAGATCCGCATTTTTGATGACTGAACCTGATGTGGCTTCCTCTGATGCTACCAATATTGAAACGGCCATTGTTGCTGATGGAGATGATTATGTGATTACCGGAAAAAAATGGTGGTCCTCAGGGGCGATGGATCCCAATTGTAAGATTGCTATAGTCATGGGGAAGACCGATTTTGAGGCACCAAGGCATCTTCAGCAAAGTATGATATTAGTTCCCATGGATACTCCAGGATTAACGATTGTACGTCCATTAAGTGTTTTCGGATACAACGACTCCCCAGAGGGACATGCAGAAATAATCTTGGATAAAGTTCGCGTGCCCAAAGCAAATCTCATATTGGAAGAAGGGAAAGGATTTGAGATTGCCCAAGGGCGATTGGGGCCTGGACGAATACATCATTGTATGCGTTTGATAGGGATGGCACAAAAATCTATGGAATTGATGTCACAAAGAGCTTCTGAACGAAGCCCGTTTGGTAGAACCTTGGATACCTATAGTAGTATACGCCAAGAAATTGCACAGTCGCGATGTGAGATTGAGCAAACAAGACTTTTGGTGCTGTCGGCAGCTGATAAAATGGACAAGGTTGGTAATAAGGAAGCTAAAGACCTGATTGCCATGATTAAAATTGTGGCACCCAATATGGCTTTGAATGTGATTGATAGAGCCATTCAAATCATGGGAGGTAAAGGGGTTTGCAGTGATACACCTCTTGCACATTTTTATGCTTCAGCAAGAACCTTGCGATTGGCAGACGGACCAGATGAAGTACACATGAGTCAACTAGGAAAAAACACAATAAAAAAATATTCGAATACATAAGATGTCTGAAAAAGAATTGACCAAAACAGTTCGTAAAGGGGAAGAACTTCAAGAAGAAAACTTGAAGCGGTTTTTGGTACAACAAAAATTGATCAATACGGAAAATAGTCAATTGATTGTAAGTCAGTTCTATAATGGGTATTCCAATCTAACCTATTTACTAAAAATAGAAGAAAAGGAATATGTACTACGTCGCCCGCCTTTTTCGGCCCCAAAAAGGGGACATGATATGGGCAGGGAATTTAGAGTACTACATAATTTACATAAGATTTTCAACAAAACACCAAAGGCCTATGTGCATTCAAATGATGTGGAAATACTGGGCGCGCCTTTTTATATAATGAGCAAAGTAGAGGGAATCATTTTAACGGCTAACGAGGCTCATGAACGCAAGATAACTCCCACTGATTTTAAAACCATAGCGGATACTTGGTTAGATACCTTTGTAGAACTACACCAAGTGGACTATAGAGCAGCCGGACTTGAATCTTTGGGCAGACCTGAAGGTTATGTCGAAAGGCAAGTGACGAACTGGGGAAAACAATATCTTGCAGCGGCAACGGAAAAGGTTGATTCTGCACACAAGGTCATGAAGTGGATGCTGGACCAGCAACCCAAACAATATGATTTTAGCCTGATCCACAATGATTATAAATATGACAATATTGTTTTTTCCGATGATAAATGGAAGAAAGTAGAAGCTATATTAGACTGGGAAATGTGCACTTTAGGAGACCCATTAATGGACCTAGGAACTTCTTTGGCATATTGGACAACCTCAAAAGACGCTGATTTTATAAAACACGGTCTACCTTCCCCAACGGTTATGGAAGGCAACCCTTCCCGCTCAGAAATAGTGCAACAGTACGCACTAAAAAGCGGTAGAGATATAGACCATTTGACCTTCTATTTTGCCTACGGACTTTTTAAGATTGCTGTGATTGCACAACAAATTTATTATCGTTTTAAACATGGGCATACCACCGACCCTCGCTTTGCCCAGTTGAACAAAGTCTCGGCCTTATGTTGTGATACGGCTTGGCAAGCGATTCAGAAAAAACGAATTGACAATCTATACTAAAGTTTTAATACCTATGGAATTGGAAAACAAAGTGGTAGTCATAACAGGTGCGGGCAGTGGAATTGGAGCAGCAACGGCTTCGTTGTTCGCAGCACAAGGGGCAAAAGTCATAGTAGCGGACCTTAATATGGAAAGAGCCCAGGATGTGGTTGGCAGGATCAAAAAAGCCGGCGGTACCTCATTGGCCTTTAAAACCAATGTTACAAAGTTTGATGAAATCGAAGTCTTGATATCCAAAACCATAAAAGAATATAGCCGATTGGATGTTATGGTAAATAATGCAGGCATTGGGGGTGAAAATCAAAAAAAGACAGCCGACCATACTCATGAAGATTGGCACAATGTCATTGCTGTGAATCAAACGGGGGTGTTTTATTGCATGCAAGTGGCTTTACGACAAATGATGAAGCAAGGCTATGGCAACATAGTGAATGTGGCCTCCCTGGCTGGTCTAAAACCATCAGGATACAACCTTTCTTACAGTGCTAGTAAATACGCAGTTGTAGGCATGACCAAATCGGCTGCCCTAGAATATGGACGTAAAAATATAAGGATCAATGCGGTATGCCCAGGATATACCAATTCCGCACTTCTGAAAAAATTATTGAGCTCGAAACCGAATATGGGAGATAGGCTAAAACGACTCATTCCTATGGGCAGGTTCGGAGAGGCGGCAGAGATTGCAGAGGCCATTGTTTGGCTAGCTTCTGACAATTCTAAATATGTTACTGGCCAAACCATTACCCTAGACGGAGGAACTTCTTTGCATTAACTATTAGGAATAAATCTAAAATGAATACACTCAAACTCATAAAAAAAGAAGATTATAGTATTGTTCAAATGAATCGTGGAAAGGTGAACGCCATTAATCATGAAATGGTAAAAGAACTTAGACAAACGTTCCAAGAATTTAAGAATGATCCGGAAGTCAAAGGTGTAATCCTTACGGGGCAGCCACATTATTTTTCTGCCGGTTTGGATCTAATCGAACTAATTCAGTATAATGAACATCAAATCAATGATTTCTTTGGAGACTTCGGAACACTTTTTCAGGAACTCGCACAGTTCCCAAAACCTCTTATTTCAGCAATTACCGGTCATTCCCCGGCAGGAGGTTGCGTTCTAGCCGTAACATGTGATAATCGCTATATGGCAAAAGGGGATCAATATGTAATTGGGCTCAATGAGGTTGCTGTAAACATTCAAATTTCCCAAAACTTGACTGAAGCTTATGCTTTTTGGATGGGGGAAGGTTTGGCAAATCGCTATATCTTGGAAGGTAAATTGCTCTCAGGAAAGGAAGCTGTATCCGCTGGTTTGGTTGATGATTTGGTTCCTTTAGAACAAGTACTTGGCCATGCAGAACTTAAAATGCAGCAGTATATGAAGGCGGATCAAGAAATATGGGTCAATACTAAAAAGAAACTTAGAAAACATTGGCTTGCCAAGCTTGACCAGGACCCGAATACGTCGCTTAAGGAAGCAGCAACTTTGTGGTGGAAACCCGAAATTAGAACGAAGATGGAGGCTTATGTAGAAAGCTTTTCCAATAAAAAGAAAACATAAAAGACATGAATAAACAATTACTATTTGTAAAAAGACCGCAGGGCCAGGCTGATGCTTCAACCTGGTCATTGGAAACCAATCCTATTCCCGAAATAAACGAGGGTGAGATTTTGGTGAAGCAACATTTTATTTCATTAGACCCTGCCATGCGTGGCTGGATGAATGAAGGTAAATCCTATATTGAACCCATGGCTATAGGTTCGGTCATGCGGGCCGGGTCTGTAGGGGAAGTTGTAGCGGCAAAAAATCACCCAAAATTTAAAGTGGGTGATTATGTCTCTGGCTTTGGTGGCGTTCAGCAATATGCAGTATCAGATGGTAATGGTCTATATTCTGTTGATCCCAAGTTAGCACCCCTTCCCACATATATCGGTACCTTGGGAATGCCTGGGATGACCGCCTATTTTGGTATTCTGGAAGTTGGTAAAATCAAAGAAGGAGATACTGTAGTTGTTTCTGGAGCAGCAGGAGCCGTAGGGAGCATAGTGGGGCAAATTGCTAAAATCAAAGGATGTACCGTTATCGGAATTGCCGGTGGTGCGGATAAATGCAAATATATTGTGGAAGAATTGGGCTTTGATGGAGCCATTGACTACAAAAACGAAGATGTAAATAGTAGATTGAAAGAAGAATGTCCTAAAGGTTTAGACGTTTATTTCGATAATGTGGGTGGTGAGATTCTTGACTGTGCACTTGCCAGATTGCGAATGAATGCTAGGATTGTTATCTGTGGAGCCATTTCACAGTACAATAATAAGACGGCAATAAAAGGGCCTAGCAATTATCTTTCCTTATTGGTCAACCGTGCAACAATGCAAGGTATGGTCGTATTCGATTGGGCAAATAGATATGGCGAAGCCGCCATGGCCATGGGTACCTGGCTTGCGGAAGGAAAATTGAAAAGTCGTGAGGCAATATTTAATGGGATAGAAAATTTTCCGCAAACCTACAACAGACTTTTTTCTGGGGATAAACTAGGTAAATTAGTATTAAAGGTAATAGAAGATCAATAACGGATGAAGGCTATACGATGCAAAAAATATGGTCCGCCGTCATCTTTGATACTGGAAGAAATGGCAAGTTTAGAGCCTGGGGCCAAAGAGGTTGTAGTAAGTGTTAAAGCTTGCGGAATAAATTTTCCCGATACTTTGATCATCCAGGGATTATATCAACTTAAACCAGAATTACCATTTACTCCAGGTAGCGATATTGCGGGAATCGTAAAAGAAGTTGGGGAAGGGGTAAATCACCTTACCGTCGGGGATGAAGTTTTCGGATTTGTGGCCTATGGAGCGTTTGCTGAAGAGGTTATTGTGCCTTCCAATGCTTGTTTTCCTAAGCCCAAAAAAATGGATTATCCAGTGGCGGCATCGTTTATGATGGCATACGGTACTTCTTATCATGCCCTGAAAGATCGTGCTAAGTTAAAAGAGGGTGAAACATTATTGGTATTAGGCGCTGCTGGTGGCGTTGGTCTTGCGGCAGTTGAGTTGGGCAAGTTGATGGGAGCTGAAGTAATTGCGGCCGCTTCAACAGATGAAAAATTGGAACTGTGTAGTGAATATGGTGCTGATGAGACTATCAATTACAGTAAACAGGATTTGAAGGCCACTATAAAGGAACTCACTGGGGGCAAGGGGGTCGATGTAATTTATGACCCTGTTGGTGGGATATACACTGAAAAGGCTTTTAGGGCTATCGCTTGGAATGGAAGATTCCTAGTTGTTGGTTTTGCGGCAGGAACTATCCCCAAGATGCCTCTAAACCTTCCTTTGCTAAAAGGGGCTTCTATTGTTGGGGTGTTCTGGGGCGGTTTTGCTATTGGTAATCCAAAGGCGAATATGCAGAATACCAAGGCTTTGATGCAGCTTTATGAAGAAGGAAAAATAAAACCCCATATCCATAGAATTTATAAACTTGCCGATGCACCAAAAGCCCTTGAAGAGATGATGAATCGTAAAGTACGGGGTAAGCTTGTAGTTCAAATGGAATAACTTTTGTTCGATAGAAAAATATAAGTAATAATTGTAAAAACACATTATATGAGATTAAAAGACAAGATTGCTGTTGTTACGGGTGGCGCTCGTGGTATTGGTCAGGCCGTATCCGAACTATTTGCTAAGGAAGGGGCCACGGTAATAATCATGGATCTTTTACCTCAGGGACAGGCGGTGGCAGAAGGCATAATAGCATCAGGTGGAAAGGCGGAATACCATTCGCTTTCGGTTACGAATAAGTCTGACGTCGAAGGGGTTTTTTCTAGTGTAAATGATAAATATGGCAAGATTGATATTCTAATCAATAATGCTGGAATCACACGGGACCGTACACTGGAAAAAATGAGCGAGGCCGAATGGGATGCCGTTATTGAGGTAAACCTTAAGGGTGTTTTTATATGTACGCAAGCCGTAGTACCTTATATGAAAGCCAGCAAATACGGTAGAATTGTCAGTGCAGCATCCAATGTAGGACTTCGTGGTAATTTTGGACAGACAAATTATGCTGCGACCAAAGCGGGGGTTATTGCCATGGCCAAAACTTGGACTGTGGAATTTGGGAAGTACGGTATTACAGCCAATGCTATTGCTCCTGGTTTTACCATGACCGATATGGTGAAGCAAATACCAGAGGAGCATTTTGAAGCAATAAAAGCAAGTATACCACTGCGTACGGTAGCACAACCCATAGATATCGCTTATGGTTATCTCTATCTCGCTTCTGATGAAGCACGGTTTGTTTCAGGTATTTGTCTTACCATAGATGGAGGAACGTCTAGATAAAAAGAGAATTATGGCAAAACTGGAACTAGAAAATTTCGAATCTTTTAAGGCATTGGAAGGTAAGCCATTCCCGAATGGAGATTGGCTTGTTGTCACCCAGGAAATGATAAATGATTTTGCAAAAGCAACCATGGATTTTCAATGGATTCATGTTGATGTGGAAAAGGCTGAAAAACATTCTCCTTTCAAAAAACCTGTTGCACATGGTTTTATGTCAGTTTCTCTATTGTCAAAACTACTTAGTGATATAGTGTATATAAAATCTGTCACTATGGGGGTAAACTATGGTTTGAATAAAGTCCGTTTTCCAAGCCCTGTTCTAGTGGATAGCCATGTTCGATTAACAGGTGGTATTCAAACAATTGAACCTTACCGGGAAAATGGTTTAAAAGTTATTTGGAACTGTGAGGTGGAAATAGAAGGAAGTGATAAACCGGCCTGTGTGGCGGAATTTATCTCTCTTATGTTTGAGTAGAGGATAAGGAAACTGAAAGGGCTTAAGGACTTATATTTTTTTTGTAAATTCAAAGAAACCAATCATATACCAAACAAATGACTCGTCTTTTTGATCTCCTCTACCATCAATTACAAAACCATCCTTTAGAAGCTGCCGTTAGTGGGCGTGATGCCACAGGTAATTGGAAATCGTATAGTACCCAAGAACTCTTTGATGCCTCGGAACAGGCGGCTTCGGGTTTATTAAAGTTGGGGCTACAACGTGGAGACAAAGTTGCAATTGTGGCTTATAAAAATAGGCCAGAATGGTTGATTATGGATTTTGCCGTACAAATGGCTGGCATGATCAGTATTCCATTATACCCGACAATAAGTAGTTCGGAATATGAGTATATTTTAAATGAAGCGGAGGTCAAAGCTGCATTCTGTGGTGGTCTTGATCTTTATAATAAGTTGTCGAGTGCACAAAAGAGTGTTCCCAGTTTAATTCATATTTACACTTTTGATGAAGCAAGTGGAAACCCTTTCTGGGAATCTATATTTGATACTGAAAGCTTGACTGAAGTAGAAAAGATTAGGCGGACGATAAAAAGTGAGGACCTGGTTACCATTATTTACACTTCTGGTACCACAGGCAACCCAAAAGGAGTCATGTTATCGCATGGTAATATAATGCATGTAATTATTAAAACAGGGGCACTTCTACCTACTAAAGAGGGTGAAAAAGTAATCAGTTTTCTACCATTGTGTCATATTTTTGAAAGAGCAGTTTCGTTCGCCTACTGTTATAGAAATGTATCTGTTTACTTTTGTGGCACAGACAATCTTAGTGGCCCGAACGGTGATTTAATCGATGTTAGGCCGGTTGCCTTTACTACGGTACCCAGACTTCTTGAAAAAATTTACGAGGCCATTTATAATAAGGGCCTGGCTTTGGAAGGGATTAAAAGAAAGTTATTCTTTTGGGCGTTGAGTCTTTCCGATGCCTATGAGCTTGAACAAAAACTTTCTTTTACAGCTAAAATCAAATGGAAAATTGCTGATAAATTGATTTTTAGTAAATGGAGAGATGCGCTAGGAGGAAATATAAAATTGATTTTTACAGGAGCAGCACCTTGCCCCTTAAAGATTATGCGGGTCTTTTGTGCTGCGGGCATCTCAATACGGGAAGGTTATGGTCTTACGGAAACTGCGCCGACCTTGACCGCAAATAGTATAGATCCCAATGGTGCTGTCCTAGGTACCGTAGGAACAGTAATTGAGGGCGTGGAGTTACTAATCGATAAATCGGATGGCAACTACAATGAAGATGAAGGTGAAATTCTGGTCATTGGACCTAATGTTATGTCTGGTTATTATAAAAAACCTGAAATCAATGCGCAGGTTTTTAAAGAAATTGATGGCAAAAAATGGTTTTGTACCGGGGACATTGGTAAATTGGTCAAAGGCCCCAATGGGCAAGACTTTTTAAAGATAACGGATAGAAAAAAAGAATTATTAAAGACATCAGGAGGTAAATATGTTGCTCCAGCTCCCATAGAGAATAGAATCAAAGAAGATTTCCTGATTGAACAAATGATGGTTGTGGGCGACAAACAGAAATATGTTTCTGCACTCATCGTTCCTGCCGAAGAAGCCTTAAAAAATTGGTGTCAACATAAAAAATTGGAATGGACCAACCTACAAGAAATGGTATCGCATAAGAAAGTAATTAAAAAGTATCAGAAAATAATCGATAAATACAATCCGGAATTTAGCCATATTGAACAAATCAAGAAGTTTTGCTTGGTCTCTTCTCCATGGTTACCCCTGCATGAAGATCAGTCAGAAGCAGAATTGACCCCAACATTAAAACTGAAAAGAAGGGTAATACGTGAGAAGTTCAAAGCTGAAATATCTGAAATATATATTTAAGAGTTCTAAAGCAGGACATTTCAAATATTTCTTTAATTCCTAATATTATATCTCCATCAAGAGTTAGTGTGAATATTTAGTTTAATAAAGATAAAAACCCAGAATACCCAGCAAATCATTTATGGATTGTTTCTAAGTTCACCCAAAATAAAAAGAACTAAACTACTTTAACTATGAAAAAAGCGGTAATTGTTTTTATTGCACTTGTCCCACTGTGCATGCTAATGTCATGCAGTTCAGATGAAGAACTTAGCAGACCTATTATAAGATTCAATTTTAACGATAATGTAAGTAGTGAAAAATACCAGTTAAATGGTACTGATCATAATTTTGAAAAAGGAATTGATGGGCAGGCGTTGGTTCTAAAAGAAGATAAAGGCCATTATAGTCTGAATTTGGACAGTTTAGCTCTCGACGGGAGTAAAGACTTTTCTGTTCAATTTTGGATAAAGACAAATTCCAGTAAGCCTACGGTTTTTCTTTCACAAAAAGACTTCACCAATAAAGGAATTATAGCTCAGAAAAATCCGGGATGGGCATTGTATAGCTCAGGTGGAACTTTTGGTTGGAATATTGGTTCAGGAGAACGAAGAATAAACTACGAAAGAGATAATGGCGGACAAATGCCCATTAATGATGGAGAGTGGCATCAGTTGACCATTACTTATAGCAAAAAGTTTTCCGAAATGCGATTGTATTATGACGGTAATAATAAGGCGATATATAAGGTAAATTTTGATTTTTCCAATGATAATGCATTGGTTTTGGGTGCAATTGAAAACCAATTTGACTACGACAATACATATTCTCCTGATATTATAAGTGGGCGGGCAAATCTTCAAGTATTGGTAGATGAGTTCAATGAATTAGGGTTGGAACCTTTAAAAAATGAAGAGTTTTTAGATCTTATTGTAGATCCAGAAGCGCTGCTTAAAACCAAATTAAAGCAACAGAACAAAAGAATTAAACTTGAACAAAATGTGCTATCCAAAGTTTTGGATGTTAGAAAAAAAATGGCAGAGAATCCTTATACCGTTTTTCAGAACATGAAATTAACTGTACTTAAACCTGTAAGCAAAATATATAGTTTACTGGGTGGAAAGGTTGTTGTGAATGCTGATTCAGGAATGTCCTTCACCAAAAGTGAGCAATTATATGCATCGAACTTTTCGATGGACAATTTGTCAATTTGGGACAACATTTTAAGTTCAAAAGCTATTCTTAAAAGTTTTGAGAAGTATAAAAAAACGGAAACAAAGAAAATTATAGACCATCTTAAAGATTATACTGTTGGGGTTTGGAACATATGGCATGGCGGAATACACTGGTCAATGGATAAGGATGGTTGGGATTCTAGAATGAGGATTGTAGAAATAATCAAAGAAAAAAACTTGGATGTTATTCTCATGCAGGAGACCTATTCAAATGGGGATTTTATCGCCGCCGAACTAGGGTATTATTTCGCAACAACATCTGATTGGGATTACAAATATCAGGGTGCAAATATTTCGGTGATTAGCCGGTATCCAATTACCGAACTACAAGTGTCAGAAGAAACAGAGTTCAATAATGTGGCGGTTAAGTTAAAAATAAGCGAAACTCAAGAAATTTGGGCGATGTCTAATTGGTATGGTATGAGCAACTTCAATAAAGTATTTGATTATAATAAATCGAGATTTGATAATTCAGATAGTATTCCTGTGTTTTTCGGTGGGGATTTTAATGCCGTGCCACATGAAGATGGTGGAGAAAACCTGGCTTCGGAAAAAATGTTGGTCGAGGGCTTTACAGATGCGTATAGAAGTTTATACCCTGATGTTGAGAAACATCCTGGATTTACGCATCAAAGTGATGTTAGGATCGATCAATTGTATTACAAAGGAAGAGGACTAATGAATACCTCAACTAAAGTTATCTCGACATGGCCTTCTGGTTTCCCCTCAGATCATTTTTTAATCGTATCAAAATTTGAATTAGACTAAGTACTGATTTTTTTATTAAATGTTGAGATAAACTATAAAAGCCATATTGCATAACTAAATCATAGTCGTAAATTTGCTCTCTTAATTTACTGGGTAATGAAAAAGGTATTTATTAGAATTATTTTCTTTGCGATTTTATCAATAGGTAATTTGGCTTGGGCCCAAGTTTCGATATCTGGTGCGGTCAAAGATAATTTGGGAAACCTTTTGGTTGGAGCCCATGTTTCTCTTAGCCCGGGAAATCATTTTGCAACTTCTAATGATCAAGGTCGTTTTAGTGTTTCAAATTTAAGATCTGGTGAGTACTTACTATCAATTTCTTATTTAGGGGTTAAAACACATATAGAATATATCAATGTTGAAGAGCAAGATATTGAATTCAATATTATTTTGGAGGATGATCCTTTGGCCTTAAATAGTGTTGTTGTCACAGGTACTTTTGAACCACGAAGTAAGTTATCATCAAGTACCGCAATAACGACTCTGGAAACAAAATCTTTGAAACAAGCTTTTCCTAGAGGCGCCGCTGATTTACTACAATCTGTACCAGGAACATTTACTGATCCGTCAGCAGGCGAGGTATTTACAAGAGTTTATACTAGAGGAATTAGTGCCTCGTCAGAGGATGATATGGGATGGTATTATGTTTCACTTCAAGAAGATGGTTTACCAGTAAGCTTAGTGCAACATTCTTATTATGGCCCTGATATTTTCCATCGGGTTGATATAACAACCGAAAGGGTTGAGGCCATTCGAGGGGGTAGCGCTGCTATTACCGCCTTAAATGCACCAGGGGGAATTTATAATTTTATTTCCCGGACCCCGACTGATGTATTCGGCGGAGAAATACGACTTCAAGGTGGAGTGCAGGGAGAAAATAATCCATTGTACAGAATTGAAGGCAACCTTGGCGGACCACTAGGCAACGATTGGTTTTTTAATCTAGGAGGTCATTACAGAAAAGATGATGGGGCTCGCAACACCGATTTTACATTTAGTAAAGGGGGGCAATTGAAGTTCAATGTTATTAAGAAACATAGTAAAGGATATATTAAGTTTTACGGTAAACTACTTGATGATTTTACAAACAGGTATACCGGAGTCGCTGCTACAAACTGGGATGATCCCAAAGCTGCCTTTAGTCAAGATTTTAGTACAACGGCTTTGATGATGCCTGCTTTTTCAGCGAATATTCCTGACGGAAGAAGAATTAATGAAGGCGCCACGAATCGTTTTGACCCTTCTCAGGGGGTACATGCCCAGGATAAGGCCTTTGGCGTTGATATTTTACAAGACCTCGGAAATGATTGGTCTGCAAGGCTGAATGTTAAACATTCCCATAAGAACGCCAATTGGCAGACAGCTATAAGCAATGCATTTGTTTCATTGGACAATCCGTTGGCCTATTTTATAAGTGGCGCCCAATTTCCAATTGGTCAAGTAGTATTTAGAGATGCTGCTACTGGTTCAGAATTAGCTCGATTGGATAATAGTGGAATTTTGGCAGGGGAATCAATCCAATATCTTGGAAATGGGACACTACCAAATGATGCCATCATGGGAACCGCTTCATGGCTGAAACAAAATAGATCCGATGAATGGATGAATCAATTGACTTTTAGAAAGAGGTCTGTTAACCATGATTTGACTTTTGGATTTGGATCAGGATTTTCAAATACCTCGCTTTATACACAAGGTAGTTTTGGTTTTGTGACTTATGAACCAAATCCCAGAATGTTAGAGGTAACCCTGGAAAACCCTGGGCAGCCAGTTTTGGCTTTATCCGATTCAAACGGTTTAAGTAACTATGGAGGTTTGTTTTTTGACAATTCTAGGGCTGATGTAAGTCAATTCGCTTTTTTTGCCAATGACCGATGGAAATTAGAAGATCGCTTGCATTTAGATGTTGGTTTACGATATGAATCAATTGGGCACAAGGGTAGTAAAGACCAAGCTGCACCATTACAACGGGGTGGAGGATATGATGGGGACCCAACTACAGCATATGATAACGGAATATTAACACCAACCGGTGCAAGGGATAATTTTGATTTCAATTATAGTTATCTGTCTTATTCTGCAGCCTTGAATTATAAATTCAATGATCATACCGCCATTTTTTCTCGCTTTTCATCAGGAAATAAAGCTCCTGAGTTGAATTATTACTTTAATAATTTTTCAGGCGTACCTATTAATAAAGAAGGAGAAGTACAGGAAATTACCCAAGCTGAAATTGGATTAAAATATAGTAATAATCGATTTTCAGCCATGACCACGGCTTTTTGGAGTCAGCTGAAAAATATTGGTATTGCTGATTTCCAGTTTGATTCGGACGATGGTAGTGTTTTTTATGCACCTGTTCAATTCAATGATTCTCGAACCATTGGTTTGGAATGGGAGAGTGCATATACCCCGGTTTCGTATCTGACCTTTAGTTTCAATGGAACAATCCAGAATCCGAAAGCTACTAAATGGACGGTCTATGATGCCGCAGGATCGGTTGACTCTTCTGATGATACTATTACCGACTATTCAGATAATACACTCTCGTTTAATCCAAAATTGATGTTCAATCTTGGATTTGATTACCAAAAAGACAAGCTAAATGGGTTTTTCAAATGGCAATTTCTTGGGGAAAGAGAGGGTAATATTGCCAATGCATTTCAACTACCGGCTTATAGTGTATTTAATGCGGGACTTGGTTATGATATAACCCAAAATTTATCGGCAAACGTGGTGGTAACCAACCTTTTTAATTCTGAGGGACTTGCAAACTTTTTTGGGGCAAACAGTTTTGGGGCCAGTGCAAACGGTGCGACCACTGATTTTATTCAATCAAATCCCAATACCAGTTTTGTCGTGGTACCTATTTTGCCAAGAGGGACTATGTTGAGTTTGGGCTATCGTTTTTAATTTGTAGTTGTATTTTGTTGAAAGTAAGAACCTATTCGGCTTAAGTATATTTTCATATTTTTAGGTAAATAACCTTATTGGGAGATAATCTTGTTATTTCCGCACAAAATTTTATCTAAAAATGAATAATCAATCTTCCGCCACCTCTAAATTCAGTTCATTTTTTGCAATATTAAAAGTGCCCTTTGGACTTTTTCTGGTTGCAATACTTCTTAGCGGTTGTCAAACTGAGGTTCGAACCGAATCATGGGATTATGAAATCGCCACGGAAGATGAAGCACAACAAGGTGTTCTCCGGTTTAATAGTAAAGAGGGAATTCAACAAGTTTCCTTAGTATCATTTGATCGGGGTACTATGGTTTTGACAGATGTTAGATTGTCCTCCAAGGAGCTATCTGGCAATTTTGAGCTTTTTGGGGAGGAAGCTTTTTTAGAGGGTATTTTTAAAGAAAATAATTTTTCAGGAACCATTTCACTCAATGATGAGAAACTGTTGATAACAGCAAAAAGACAGTCAGAAGAACCTGTGACGGTTAATCGGTCTAAAGTTACCTATGTGTTAACGGAAGCGGACTTACCAGAGTCGGAAAAAAACATTGACCATGCCGGAATCATTGCTGATGCAGATAGAGAAAGTTATAGAAGGGGAGAACGAATCTATAGTTCTAATTGTATCAACTGTCATGGAAATGAAGAAATAGAAGGTTCTATTCCTTTATCGACCAAATTTTGGGAACAAGAATTAAAGTCAGGCAACGATGCATATTCCATGTATCTAACGATTACAAGGGGCTATGGTTCCATGCCACCACAGCCTGTGCTAACACCTCAAGAAAAATATGATGTTATTGCCTATATCCGTCAAAAATTCATCCAAGAAAATACGAAGGTAAAACTAATTGCCAGCACTCCAGGTTATTTGAAAAACCTGCCGGTAGGGACGTCTAAAGGACCAAAAACTAAACCGTATCAACCTTGGGCTGATATGGATTATGGAAACTTCTTCATCAATACTTATGAATTGGTAGATGAAGAAACAGGCCTTGAAAGATACCATTCCCCTAGACCAATACCTTATCCCGATGAGGATTATTCGAATAACAATTTTGCTTACAAGGGTATAGCTGTGCGATTGGATGAAGGTAAAGGAGGAGTCTCCAGAGGAAAGGCCTGGATGATATTTGATCATGATCTAATGCGGGTCGCTGGAGGGTGGACCGGCGATGGCTTCATCGATTGGAATGGTATTTTGCTCAACGATAAACATGAGACATATCCACGTACGATAGGAAAATTGCACTTTGAAACCCCAGTAGGGCCTGGATGGGCAAATCCAGAAACCGGTTCTTTTGAGGATCCAAGATTTAGAGCAAGGGACGGACGGGCCTTTGGGCCACTTCCAAAGAAATGGTCCGACTATAAAGGCCTATACCATCATGGCGACAATATTATTATATCCTATTCGGTCGGAAAGTCAAATATTCTGGAAAAATTAGGAAGGGAAAAAAGTGGCAATCAAACCGTGTTTACTAGAACGTTGAATATGAGTCCATCTTCGTCCCTCCTAAAAATGAAAGTTGCTCCAGTTTCCAATAATGTAGCAATTACTGGTGAAGGTGCTTTCTTATCCAACGAAGATGGATTTGTGATGATGACTGTACAAAAGTCAAAAGCGGCGAAAGTGAAATTATTTATAACTGATGGCTCCTTTTCAAATTTGGTTGGTTTTGCCTCTAAATCTATCTTGCCTGAGGATTTAAGTCAATTTACAAAAGGTGGTCCTGCACATTATCAGGAGAAAATAAAAAGTGTGATAACAACTGGTTCGGAAGATGGTATTTTCGCTATTGATCAATTCACCCCGCCTTTTGACAATCCATGGGCCTGCAGAATGAAACTTAGTGGAATCGATTTTCTGAATGATGCCAACAAGGCCGTAGCGTGTGCGACGGATGGGGATATTTGGCTAATTACTGGGTTAACGGATGGTTCTAATGAACTTTCTTGGCAACGGATTGGGTCTGGACTTTTTCAACCCCTAGGGATTAAGGTCATAAATGACAAAATTTATGTGATTTGCAGAGATCAGTTGGTGTTGCTCCGTGATTATAATGGAGATAATGAAACCGATTTCTATGAGAGTTTTAATCATGACCATCAAGTTACTGATCATTTTCATGAATTCGCGATGGGTTTACAGGCAGATAAACAGGGAAATCTCTACTATGCCAAAAGCGGAAGGCATGCACGTGAAGCATTGATACCCCAACATGGAACCTTGTTGAAAGTTAGCCGCGACGGTTCAAAAACTGATATTATAGCGAGCGGGTTCAGGGCTGCAAATGGGGTGTGTATTAATCCAGATGGGAGTTTTTTGGTCACTGATCAACAAGGTTTTTGGAACCCTATGAATCGCATTAACTGGGTTGATGGCAAGGGTAAATTCTATGGAAATATGTGGGGTTACGATACTCCAAAGGATTCGACAAGACTAGCAATGGAACAACCCATGGTTTGGGTTGATATGAAATTTGATCGCTCACCCTCTGAATTATTGTGGATTGATAGTGAAAAATGGGGGCCATTAAATGGTGGACTATTGAGTTTTTCATATGGCTTTGGAAAGATTCAACTAGTACTACCTGAAAAAGTAAAGGGTCAGATGCAGGGTGGAGTTATCGACCTACCTGGAGTCAAATTTTTAACAGGTGTGATGAGAGGTAGATTTAATCCAAATGATGGCCAACTTTATGCGTGCGGAATGTCTGCCTGGGGTACGAATCAAATGTTACGGGGTGGTGGTCTGTATCGTATTCGGTATACTGGTAAACCCCTTACGGTTCCCACGGGATTGAGTACTTCAGTTTCAAGTGTATCACTAAGTTTTGTAGATTCTCTGAATTTGAAAAAAGCAGGTGATGTGAAGAATTATGAAATTAATACTTGGGATTTGGTACGAAGTAGTTCCTATGGCTCAGATCGTTATAATGAACAGAACTTAAAAATAGCCAAGGTTGAAGTAAATGGAAATACAGTAAAGCTTTATTTAAAAAATATAAAGCCTGTAGACGTAATGACGATTTCTTATAATCTAATAGATACGAGTGGTAACGCTTTGAAGGGTACTGTACAAAATACCATTCATAACCTAAGTAAAAACTCTATTTCAAATTAGTAACTTTCATTTGTTTTTGTTGCCAAAATTCATCTTTCTTGAATCCATAGGATGAAGGGGTGAATTCTCCAACTAAATCAACATTGGCGTTTTTAGGAACTTCTGTGTTCATGGCCCAAAAAACACCATTGACCAATAGCCTTCTAACTCCTTTGTTCAGCATATCTGAAGCTGAACCTATGGTAGAAGCAAAAGCCCTACCTTGTTTGCCTTCTGGTAATTGATAACTCTTGGTCCAAGCGATAGGCATAAGAATATCATTGACCTTGGTACCATTATTATTTTCTTTGGCGAGTTCATCGTCAGTGGATTTCATTCCAAAAAAGACATCATTCTCATCAAATTCTCCTTTTCTGTTTATAACCTGACCCAGTATTATGGGTTGTGAATCATCAGGTAATGGCAATCGAACACCATAAACATCAGTAGCTCCCCAAATATCTCCACTTTCAATACCGTTTGTGATTGCATGGGATTCAGCACCTTCAGCTATGGCCCCTCTTGTACTTTGGTGTTTATGATGCCCGTGATGACTAATCCATTTCTCGCCCAATACCAAACGGCCAAACCCATCGGCCCATTCTTTTTTGTCTCCAGAATATCCGTTACTATAATGAACATAATTGCTAATGGAATCTTTCCCAAAATTAAAAGCATGAGTTGCCGTACGGATACCCAAAACAGGTTTTCCTTCTTTTAAGTAATTGTCAATATGTTGCATTTGCTCATCTGGTAAAGCACGGAATCTCGTGAAAATAACCATCATATCTGCAGAAGACAAAGTTTCTAATCCAGGAATATTGTGAACATTATTTGCATTTACAATTCCCGGGTTATCAGAATCTTGCGCAAACAATACAGTGCACTTAAAACCATGATGTTTAGAAAGTATTTTGGCTAATTGAGGCAGGGCTTCTTCTGACCTGTATTCCTCATCTCCTGAAACTAAAACAATGTGCTTTGAATTTTCATTACTACCCTCAAAAGTCAACCATTGACTATGTTCTTCTTTGGCCTTTTGCACAAATTCTTCGGCTTCTTTTTTTTCTTTACAAGTAGTAAATAGGGTTATGCAAATGAAGATGTAGATCAGTCTTTTCATAAATTCGAAATTATGGTTGGCGGGGTTAAATTCCCATACCTTGTTTTATAAATTGTAATCCTTCGGTATAAATTTCATCAGCAGGAGAAAAATCTCGCCAAACATTTATGGCATTTGCGAAATCTGGGTCTAAACGACTAAAGGCCTCTATGGTCAACCAGCCATCATAGTTGATTTCTTTAAGTGAAGAAAACACTTCATCCCAATTCACTTGTCCGCTTCCTGGAGTTCCCCGATCATTCTCACTTATATGCACATGCTTTAGATGGGGAGCTATATGCTGAATGGCACTTGACTGACTTTTTTCTTCAATATTGGCGTGATGAGTGTCATACATTGCACCAAGATTTGGTGAATCTACCTGTTTTACCAAAGACGTCAGGTCTTCCATAGTGTTGTATAAATAGCATTCAAACCTATTTAAAGCTTCTGGTGTTAGGATTAACCCAGAGGGTAAGGCATATGCTGCGGCTTTTTGCAACATCTCTATGCTCCATTTATGTTCATCAGATGTGGGTGGTTTACCAGTGAATAGAGAATTGGTTGAATGATATGGTCCGCAAAGTACTTCTGCACCAAGTTCATTACACATATCTATGGCCCATTTTAATTGGTCTAACCCTGCTTCTCTAAATTCTTTTTTTGGACTTGCTATATTTGTTTCTGGCGTCAAACACGTCACACAAGTGACTCCCATATCCATTTCCGAAAAATGCTTACCATGGGAGGAGTATAGTTTGGAATCTCCAGCACCCAAAAACAATTCAATGCCATCATACCCGGTTTCTTTTAAAGTATCAACTATAATATAATGCTCTTGGGTAACGTGGGCCGTCCACACCAACATGTTCATTCCAATTTTCATAAAAAAGCCTTTATGTTTCTAATATTCTGTCATAGGTAGTTCACCTTGATGAGGCGCATTTTTTATTTTCAACTTCTTAGTCCAGAAGAATAGGATAATAAAAAGGATGATCAAGATGCCGGGAAACAGGGTCATTGTTTTGAGCGTTTCTTGCCCAGATACCAATTCCAATTCATCACCGGTCAACCCCATGGCGGTTGCTTTTTCTCTAGCATTATCTATCCAAATACCGAATATTGGTTGCATGTTTGCCGTCATGAACATACCTATTGCTCCTACAACAGACATACCCAAAGCTCCACTTTTTGGGATTTTCTCAGCGACAAAACCTATCATATTAGGCCAGAAGTAACATACACCTAGGGCAAAAACTATGGCAGCCACATAAATCATGGTTCCAGTTTGTGTACTAAGAAGAAATATGCCTAAAGTAGCCAATATCGCCGATGTTAATAAAACACCCGTTTGGTCAAACTTATGTACGAAATCACCCCCGAAATACCTGCCGATTGCCATTATACCGGTAATCAAAGCCAAAATTAGCATAGGTTCGGCACCGCTTTTCGCCAGCACTAATTGTACCCACTGTGAAGGAACAAATTCTGTAATAGCCGTCAATGCCATACAGATTGCGATAAATATAAATACTGGTGTGGCCATTCCTTTCAAATTTCCTTTTAGTGAAGCTGCTTCTTGAACATTAGGTTTAGGAAATGTTTGCCCGAAAAATATAAAAGCATAAATCAAGGTTGGTACAAGTATAATCCATATTTGTACTTGCCAACCCAAATTCATTTCGGTCATTGCATAACTAATCAAACTGCCTAACACAATTCCCCCAGGGAACCACATATGAAATCTATTTAACAGGGTATTCATTTTTTTGCCAGAGGCACTATCCGCTATCATTGGGTTACAGGCTGCTTCTGTACATCCATTGCCTAGACCAATAAGTAAAGTTGAGACAATTAACCCCCAATAACCTCCTGAAAAGATGGTTAAAACTATTCCTAAAGTGTGTGCGAAAAATGCAAATTGCATGATTTTTTTAGGTCCAATGGTGTGATACGTTAATCCACCAATAATCATTGCAATTGGAAACCCAAAAAACCACATAGAATTAATGTCACCTAATTGTTTGGCCGTTAGGTCAAAGGCCTCTCCTAGTTCAGGTAGTACCCCTGCTCTTAGACTAAATGAGAATGCGGTGGTGATCAAAGCGAAACAGCTCCCATAAAACAGTCTATTTGCATTTGGTGCTTGTGTATTGTTATTCATAATTTGCATTTGGTATTAAAAGGTTTGGTTGATTATCTAAATTCTAGTTTTAGAATTAGCGAATTAATTTAGCCCCTTTTCATTTAATATCATAATAAAATTGCTTAACTGATGTTTTACCGTTAAAAAAGTTACATTTTGTATTAGAATTCTTTAATTTAAGTTTGCATCAAAATTTTATTTAAATTAGGTGGATTAGAAAATCTATTTCATTTCGCTTGCTTTATGAGATTCTTGATTTTCAATTATCACTAACTTTTACCTAATTATTAAGTATAATGCAGAAAAACAATTATCCTAAATTACACAATGCATCTTGGCCTGGGGTAGTGGGCAAAGGACCAGATTCAGAACCGCCCATTGATTTAGATACCATGTTAGATTTAACATCGAAAGCCGACGTAGGTGGTCAAAAATTCGATGGTATCGATTTGTTTTTGGCCGATCCTCATGTGAGTATTGACTCTTCTGATGATGATTTAAAGCGATTGGTTGATAAGGTAAGTTCTTATAATTTGGAAATCGGAAGTTTTGTGGCCCCGGTTTGGGCAGGTACTGGCGGCGGTTCTGCTATGGGATCCGTTGAAGAACGACAAAATTTCGTTACTCAAGTGCGTAAGGCTTGTGCCATTGGAAAGAAATTGAGGGATATGGGCATAAGACCCAATGGAGTGATTCGAATAGATTCATCAGTTGATCCTGAAAGTTGGGCGAAAGACGAAACTGGAAACACAAAATTAATTGCTCAAACCTTTCGTGAAGCTTGCGATGTTGCCGCTGAATACGGAGAGTCGTTGGCAGCCGAGGGTGAAATCTGTTGGGGTGGTATGCACGGATGGAAAACCATGCTCAATACCTTAGAGGCAGTAGACAGACCAAACATCGGATTTCAAGCCGACATGGCGCATACATTACTATACCTATTAGGGTATAATAAAGAGGATGAACGCATTCTACCACAAGATTTTGATTGGAAGGATAGAGCAACCTTAACCGAAGGACTAAAAACCTTAACAGCTGCTTTGCGACCATGGACAATCGATTTCCATGTAGCACAAAATGACGGAACTGTCTTCGGCTCAGGTGACCATGATAAAACAGGAAGACATTGCCAAGCCACCGACCCCAATGGAAAGTTGGATATAGCTGTAGATGCAGGTCATTGGCTTCGTGATGAAAACGGATTGCTGACTAAAAAGTTTAAGCATATCTGTTGGGACGGCTGTATGTTCCCCAATGATGTAATGATGCAATCCAAAACTTGGAATGATGTTCTAGGTGCAATGATTAAAGTTCGTGAACTTCACGGATGGTATGAGGCTGAATAATTTTCTGAATAACCAGACACTGATATGAGTAACAAAAAAGAACTAAGAATTGGTTTAGTGGGCTATGGATTTATGGGTCGAACGCATTCCAATGCCTATAAAAGAGTAGGCGATTTTTTCCCTGAACTAAAATACAAGCCTGTTTTAAAAGCCGTTTGTGCGAGAAACGAAGAACGCGTCAAGGCATTTGCCGAACAATGGGGTTATGAATCCATTGAGACGGATTGGAAAAAATTGGTTGAACGTGATGATATTGACGCTATTGATATTTGTACTCCAAATAATATGCATGCGGAGATTGCAATAGCCGCAGCCGAAGCTGGAAAAATGGTACTATGTGAAAAGCCTTTGGCCCGCACTGTTACTGAGGCCCAACCAATGGTCGATGCAATTGAAAAAGCAGGGGTGCCCAATACTGTTTATTTTAATTATCGCAGAATACCGGCGGTGACTCTGGCAAAACAACTAATCGATTCTGGAAAGTTGGGCAAGATTTTTCACTTCCGATCTAACTTTTTACAAGATTGGACCATAAGTCCCGAACTTCCCCAAGGTGGTGAAGGTCTTTGGCGCTTGGACAATGATGCGGCCGGTTCTGGAGTAACAGGAGATTTATTGGCGCATTGTATTGATACAGCTATGTGGTTGAACGGAGGAATCAAAGATGTTTCCGCGATGACCGAAACTTTCATCAAAGAAAGAGTTCATACTGGGACGGGAGAAAAACAAAAAGTGGGTATCGATGATGCCTGTATCTTTCATTGCCATTTTGATAATGGTTCTTTAGGGCTCTTTGAATCCACAAGATATGCACGAGGCCATAAGGCCCTGTTCACTTTTGAAATCAACGGTGAGCATGCTTCCATTAAATGGAATTTACATGATTTAACGCGCTTGGAATACTTTGATCATCGGGATGAATCCATTGAAAGAGGATGGCGTTCCATTCATGTAACTGATGGCGACCAACCTTATATGGACAAGTGGTGGGTCCCTGGATTATCGATAGGCTATGAGCACAGTTTTGTGCACCAAATAGCAGATTTTTTAGAGAATTTAGGTGAAGGAAAACCATGTTCTCCTACATTTCGTGAAGCTCAAGAAACCCAAAAAGTCTGTGAGGCAGTATTAGAATCAGCTAAATCAAAAAGCTGGAAAGATACCGGTGTGAGCTGGCGGTAGGCAGTTGCCCAAAGTAGTTTTTGAAACCAACAACGAACAACCATCAACGAACAAGTAGTTTAAAGAATGAGTGAACCAATAAAAGGCTTTTGTTTACAAGGCAAAGAAAAAATATATCCCAATTCTGGAGTTTCGGTAACAATTAATACAGCCGTGGTTGATATGGAAATTCCGGAATTAAAAGAAGGTGAAATTCTTGCCAAGACCTTATATACAGGAATATGCGGTTCCGATAATAGTGCGTCCATAGGAAAGGCGAATTTTGATTGGGTTCAACGACCTAGAGTGATCGGCCATGAATTTAGTGCAGAAGTTTTGGAATTGGGTCCAGGAGACCATGGTGAAGTTAAGGTTGGTGATGTCTTCACACCTTTAGCAATGTTAGGATGTCAAGATGAAGAATGTCCTGCTTGCAGTGTTGCCAAATGGAACCTTTGTCCGCAAAAACAGATTATTGGGTTTCACAGAAATGGAGGCTTTGGACAACGTGTAATTCTAGAATCCGACCGGGTTGTTCCCTTGATGAAAGGATTAACTGCTGCCCAAGGAGCTTTGGTAGAACCGCTATCCATTATTACAAATGCACTTTATAATAAGTGTGATATCAAACCGGGGCAAGATGTAATTGTTACAGGATGTGGAATCATAGGCTTAATGTCAGCGGAGGTTGCACGAGCTTCTGGTGCAAGAGTCGCTGTTACAGGAATTGTTCATGACAGGGATATTAGACTGAAAAAAGCAAAACAAAGAGGTTTTATAACCTTGGAAGTCTCGCCAGAAAACACGTTGACATCTCAATTACAAAACGGAGTTACAGATGAAAATGGAGTACCTTTCGGAAGCAATGGTAAGGTAGATTTACTTATTGAATGCTCGGGAGTTCCTGTCGTACTTACAGAGGCTATTGATCTGGTACGACCAGAAGGCGATATTTGTGTTATTGCTACTTATGGCCAAGATGTCCCAATTAATGCGACGCATTTGACCAGAACTTCCCTTAATATGAGAGGTTCAATGGGATCTTGTAGGGATGATTATAATTCAGCAATGAAATTGATGGTAACCGGTGTATTTCCTGCTGAACACTATACCGATCATTATGACTTTGAAGATGTTACTCAAGCTTTTGAAGATTCTATCAAAGCCAATAATATGAAGGCAGTAGTGAAAATGAACTAAGAATTATCTTCCAATCAAGGAAAAATATATGCATACAATATTTGTTACAGGTGGAACCGGTTGTATTGGGTCGGTCACCATTTATAAACTTTTACAATACCAAGAAGTTGGTAAAATTGTTATAGCCACACGATCTAATAATGTAGAACCACTAAAACTGTGGTTAGTGGATTATATTGACCCGAGGCTAGAATTTGTCACTTTGGATGTGTCTGATTATAAAGCGATTGAGGAGGTTGTTTTAAAGGTTAACCCTACACATATTATTCACTTAGGAGCATATCAGAGCCCGGATTGTGCCAGAGATCACATTGGTGGGATGGAAATAAATACCGGTGGTACAATGGCGTTATTCGATGTCGCTGAAAAATTACCGCTACTCAAAAAATTTGTTTTTGCTAGTTCGGCAGCAGTATATGGAATGAGGTCGATGTATTCTCAAGACACTATAAATGAAGATGTACAATTAGCTCCACCTAATCATTATGGCATATGGAAATTGGCGGGAGAACATTTGGGAAGGTTGTTTCACAAAAAGACAAAAGTTCCAACGGTATGTTTAAGACTTAATACCACCTATGGTAAAGGAAGAGATAAAGGAATGACCTCTGCTCCGACCAATGCACTTAAGGCAGTTGCAATGGGGGCTATTTCCGATGAATTGATTCATTTTGAAATGCCTTATCAAGGGCGAGAAAACTATCATTTTGTTGAAGATGTGGGAGCTCAGTTTGCCGCTTGCACATTACAACCCTATGAGGGTTTTGGAGCTTTTAATATTAAGGGGGAAACCATTGAAATAAGGAAGTTCCTTGGTATAGTTGATGAACAGGCTAGAGATTTAGGATTAGGGGATTATTCAAAGTCAACAGTTATGGTAGATGCTCCTCCAAATCTTTTTGTTTGTGATTTGGAACATGAAAAAATTAGTAGAGCATTTAAAAATTTGCCCCAAACCACTATTGAGCAAGGTGTTCGCAAATCTCTTGAGGAATTTCTAGATATGGCTAAAAAAGGAATTTTGGATTATTCAAAAGCAAGTTCATGAAAAAAATAGGTATTGGATTTATTGGTGCGGGGGACATAGCAAATTTACATGCAGAGGCCATTAATGGGATGGACAATGCCGAATTGATTGGCCTTTGGAACAGAACTTTTGAAAAAGGGCAAATTAAGGCAAGTCAGTTTGGCTGTGAAAACTTTAAATCCGTTAATGATTTATTTAAAGACTCGAGAATCGATGCAGTTTTTGTGCTTACCAATATGGAAACGCATTGCGAGTATACCATTATGGCAGCCCAGGCCGGGAAGCATATATTGGTAGAAAAACCGGCTGCATCAAGTATTGATGAATTGCAAAGAATGCAATCGGCCATAATTACTGGTGGTGTTAAGTGCATGCCAGTTCATAATTATATTTATGAACCAGGTATTGAACGTGCTAAATCAATGATCGAAAGCGGAAAACTAGGTGATATCACCCAGTTTTATATGATGTATAATATTCATCATTCAGACGAGATAAGAGCAAGATATCCCGGGGTTATTAGGCAGATATTAACCCATCATTCATATTCAATGCTATATTTGGCAGGGAAGCCCATAACAGTTTCATGCTTTAAAAATACGGTAGATGATACATTAGCTCCTCAAGAAAATGTTGCCATGGCAAATATTCTGATGGATAATGGTACTCTTAGTCATTTATGCGCAAGTTTTGCGAATGATGATCATGCCGGGGATCCTTGGTCATGTATCATTAAAGTTATAGGAACAAAAGGTAGTACCCGATATAGTTATAGGGATTTTGTGATAAATGAAAGAAACGGTGCACATTCCCAAACCTATCAGTGTTATCCAGAATCTATAAAAAATACAGCCACCCATTTCATAAGCAATGTGTTGGGGAAAGGATCGGCACCATTATCAACTATTGAAGATGCGATTACGTGCCAGCGAATTATTGAAGCTTGTGAAAAGTCCGTTGAGGAAGGGATACATGTTAAATTATAACAAACGAGTACAAACAAAAACAAATTGATATGGGATTTATGAAGGATAGTTTTTTTAGAACAGTAATTCTATTGTTTTGTTTTTTTGTGATAGGCTGTAAGGAAAAAGGTGACTCACTTGAGATTAGAAAAGATTCAAGCATTGTAATAATTGGTAATAACCTAGGTTCTAGAATGCTCTATTTTGGACACTTTGAGACCGAGATGCATTTACGTTACCCTGATAGTACATTATTTATTCGTAATATGGCCGATGGCGGTAATACGCCAGGTTTTCGACCACATTCTTCACGTAAATCTCCATGGGCCTTTCCAGGTGCTGAAGAATTCCAAAATGAACTAGCAAATAAATCGGGGAGCATTGGATTCTATCCTACCGAGGACGAATGGCTTTCCCAGTTAAATGCAGATGTGATTATTGCTTTTTTTGGCTATAATGAATCTTTTGAGGGTGAGACAGGATTGGAGAATTATAAAAATGAACTGCATGCCTTTATTGGGCATACAAAACAACAAAAATATAATGGTTTGGAACCACCAAAGTTGGTTTTGATTTCACCAATAGCCTTTGAAGATTTATCTGATAAAATGGATCTGCCCAATGGCGAGAAAGAAAACAAGAACTTGGCATTGTATACCCAGGCGATGCAAGAAGTTGCTACAAAGAATAGTGTTTTATTTGTTAATGCTTTTGATGTATCAAAGAAGTGGTTTGCGTCTGAATCAGAAGATTTAACCTCAGATGGCTTCCAACTAAATGACTTTGGTTATCAGAAATTTGCGAAACTATTGGCTGATTCTGTTTTTGGGGAAACAAAAGCAAAGGCAAATGAAAATCGAAAGTTGGTTCATGAAGCAGTAATGGAAAAAAATTGGTTTTGGCATAATGATATTAAGCTACCCAATGGCGTGCATGCCTGGGGTAGACGATACGATCCTTTTGGACCAGATAACTATCCATTTGAAAAAGAAAAAATTAGGCAAATGACTGAGATTCGTGATACCGCAATTTGGCAAGCGAATCAAGGTATAACAATGGATTTAACTGAGGCGGATGCTAAAACAAGAGAACTTCCGGTAGTGAAGACCAATTACAACAAAGGTCAGGGTGATGCAAGCGAAGGGTATTTGTACGGAGAAGAGGCATTAGGACGTATAACGGTAGCTGAGGGTTATAAATTAGAATTGTTTGCATCAGAAAAGGAATTCCCAGATTTAGCTAATCCAGTACAAATGTCATTTGATAATCAAGGACGACTTTGGGTAGGTGTTATGCCAACATATCCCCATTATAAGCCCGGTGACAGTAAACCCAACGATAAATTAATTATTTTAGAAGACACTGATAATGATGGTAAGGCAGATAAGCAAACGACCTTTGTAGACAATTTGCACTTAACCATTGGTTTTGAGTTTGCACCTGAAGGGGTTTATGTATCACAGGGAACCAATCTTGTTTTATTAAAAGATACGAACGGAGATGATAAGGCAGACGAAACGGAAATAATTCTTAGTGGTTTTGATGATCACGATACGCATCATACGGCAGGCGCTTTTACGGCAGATCCGTCAGGTGCTATCTATATGGGCGAAGGTGTGTTCTTGCATACGAATGTTGAAACTGCATATGGTCCTGTTCGAGGAACAAATGGAGGCTTCTATCGTTATAGCCCACAAAGACATCATTTGGAGCGTACCGCTCAACTATCAATACCAAACCCTTGGGGAATTGCATTTGACGAATGGGGACAAAACTTCTTTGCCCATACCTCGGGCCCAGATATGACGTGGATGATGCCGGGAACAATAAAACCTCGTTATGGTATGAGGTCTCCATTACCAAAAAATTTGATAGAAGATGCACACCGAGTAAGACCTACTTCCGGGCTTGAATTTATTTCAAGTAGACATTTTCCCGATGAGGTTCAAGGAGATCTAATCATTAATAATACGATTGGGTTTTTGGGAACAAAGCAGCATACAATGTTGGATGACCCTGAAAGTTCAGGATACATAAGTAAACATCGACAGGATCTAGTCACTTCTTCGGATACAAAGTTCCGTCCCGTTGATATGGAATTTGCTCCTGATGGGTCTTTGTATTTGGTTGATTGGCATAATGTATTGGTGGGCCATATGCAGCATAATGCCCGTGATCCATTACGTGACCATGTTCATGGTAGAATTTATAGAATTACTTATCCATCTCGACCTTTGGTTAAACCCGCAAAAATAGTTGATGCTTCAATCGAAGAACTTTTAGATAATTTGAAGCTTCCAGAATACAGAACACGCTATCGAACCAAAAGAGAATTACGAGGACGTAATTCAAAGGAGGTATTGGCTAAACTTAAGGATTGGGTTAATGGCTTAGACAAGAATGAACCAGGATACGAACACCATGTACTTGAAGCTTTGTGGGTAAGTTGGGGGTTAAACGCTATTGATAAGGACATCTTACAATTAGTTCTGACGGCGAATGACTATAGAGCAAGAGCAGCGGCTGTAAAAGCCTTAAGATATGTAGGACACCTTGTTCCAAATCAGGCCGAATTATTGATGGATGCGGCTAAAGATGAAAACCCAAGAGTACGGTTAGAGGCATTTGTTGCAGCTTCTTGGCTGGATAAGGAAGTTGGACTCCCAATTATTGAGGAGGCAGGTAGACTTCCATTAGACGATTGGATGGCCAAGCCATATGAGGCGGCCTTGGCACATATTAATGACCATAATTTAGGAGAAGCTCCAGAGGGTGGAGCCAAGACCAATTTGAAAGGACAAGCGAAGAAATTGTTTGTAGAAGGAGAGAAAATTTATAGTAGAGAAGGATTCTGTATTACCTGTCACCAACCAGACGGGAAAGGACTTAGTGCTTCACAATTCCCGCCCCTGGCAAATACAACCTGGGTGCTTGGTAGTGAAGAACGTTTGATCAAACTTACATTGAAAGGCATGATGGGTCCAGTAGAAGTATTGGGAAAAAAATATCCTGGACAAGTACCAATGACACCATTTGGAGGTATGTTAAATGATGAAGAAATAGCTTCAGTATTAACCTATGTTCGGAACTCTTTTGGAAATAGTGCTTCTGCAATTTCTCCCGAAAAAGTCAAATCCATCCGTGAGGATATAAAAAGTAAAGAAGGGTTTTATTCAGCAGAGGAACTACTAAAAGAGCACCCAATGAAATAGATTTACAGAATAATTTATTCGGTAGGAAATACAAATATTTTATCCATTGGCAACCATTTTTCCCCAGGCTTTGCTATTGGTAAAGCTTGTTGATATTGCCACATAAGTACTTCCCAATCTTGGACTTTTGCGTTATTTTCATCCATTTTAGCTTTGTTCTCAAAAGAGAAGTCGTCAGCCACTTCAATTATCATAAATAATCTATTCGAAATGCGATAGATTTCCATATGTTGAATTCCCGAATCACTTAAGCTTTGTAATACCTCAGGCCATACATTCTGGTGGTATTCTTCATAAGCTGAGATTAACTCAATATCATTTTTTAAATCAAGTGCTAAACAATGTCTTTTCATTTCAAGATTATTTGAGCCTAATTTACGAAAACGTTTTATGATTACATATATCAAGGATAGTAGAGAAAAGCCTATTGTAATTAAGGTTTCTGGGTTTGGGTCAAGAGGTCAATTCTTACAAGATGTTCATTGTCAATACTTTTTAATAAGTATCCCTAAAATAAATGGCAAAAAACGATAGATTTGCCACAATAATTTTTAAAGAAAAAGACTGGATAACCACAGTTGAAAAAACAAATCTCAGAAACAACATCAAATGAGCAAAGAAATTAGTTTGCAATCTGCCGATAATATTCGGGCTCTGGCAGTGGCAATGGTAGAAAAGGCAAAATCAGGTCACCCTGGTGGTCCAATGGGAGGAGCCGATTTTATGCACATCCTTTACACAGAATTTTTCAATTATGATCCTACTGATATGACTTGGCCATTTAGAGATCGATTCTTTATGGATGCCGGGCATTTATCTACATTGATGTATGCACAGTATTATCTATTGGGTAATTATGCAAAGGAAGATGTTGCCAATTTTAGACAATGGGGCTCAATAACACCTGGTCATCCTGAAGTTGATGTTGCAAGGGGTATTGAAAATACATCTGGACCACTGGGACAGGGACATACTATGGGTATTGGTGCAGCGGTTGCCGCAAAGTTCTTGCAAGCTCGATTTGGTGATTGGATGAACCATAAAATCTACGGATTTATTTCTGATGGAGGTATTCAAGAAGAAATTTCTCAAGGCGCCGGGCGTATTGCTGGGCATTTAGGATTGAACAATTTTATTATGTTTTTCGATTCAAATGATGTACAACTTTCTACGATGACCGATGAGGTTACCACAGAAGATACTGCAATGAAGTATGAAGCTTGGGGTTGGAAGGTAATCACCATTGACGGGCATAACCATGATGAGATAAGAAAAGCACTTACCACAGCAAATGCTGAAACGGAAAAACCAACATTGATTATTGGTAAAACCATAATGGGCAAAGGTTGTGTTACAGAAGATGGTGGTATGTTCGAAGGGCATTGTGAGCTTCATGGTCAACCAATTGGTAATACAGGTGCTGATTATGCCAAAACACTTTTAAACTTGGGAATGGATCCTGATAGTCCATTCGAGATCTATCCTGAAGTAAAAGCATACTACAAAGATATTCTTGCTAGAAAGGAAACTACCGCAGCACAGAAAAAGGCAGAAATTGATTCTTGGAGAAATGCCAATGAAGATTTGGCAAGTAAGTTGGATCATTTCCTTTCTGGTGAATTACCTGAATTAGATTTCGAATCCGTTGCTCACAAAGATGGTTTGGCCACTAGGGCGGCATCATCAAATGTGTTGGGTTATATGGCCGAACATGTTGAGAATATGATTGTCTCATCTGCCGATTTGTCGAATAGTGATAAAACAGACGGGTTCTTGAAAAAGTCATCAGCATTGAAAAAAGGTGATTTTTCAGGAGGGTTTTTACAAGCGGGTGTAGCCGAATTGACCATGGCATCTATGGCAAATGGTATTGCTTTGCATGGTGGTGTCATACCGGTTGTAGCAACGTTTTTTGTGTTCTCTGACTATATGAAACCGGCGATTAGACTGAGCTGTATTCAAGAACTTCCGGTTAAATTCGTTTGGACACATGATGCGTTTAGAGTAGGGGAAGATGGGCCAACTCATCAACCTGTTGAGCAAGAAGCACAAATTCGTTTATTGGAAAAGTTGAAAAACCACAGTGGAGATCAGAGTTTTGTGGCCTTACGACCAGCAGATTCAACAGAAACAAGTGTAGCTTGGAAAATGGCGATGGAAAACACTAAAACACCAACTGGACTTATTCTATCTAGACAGGGTGTCCAGGATGTTCCTGCACAATCTGGTTCAAGATTCGCATCTGCAATCAATGCTGAAAAAGGCGGTTATTTGGTAAAAGAAACAGCAAATGCTGATGTGATTTTGGTAGCCAACGGATCTGAAGTGTCTACTTTGATAGAGGCTGCTACATTATTGGAAGAAAGAGAAAACTTAAAAATAAGTATTGCCTCAATTCCTTCGGAAGGTATTTTTAGGCAACAGTCCAAAACATATCAAACAAGCGTCATTCCGATAGATAAACCTGTTTTCGGTCTTACAGCAGGTCTTCCTGTTAATTTGGAATCGTTGGTGGGAGCAAATGGTAAAGTTTTTGGTTTGGATCATTTTGGATATTCGGCACCTGCCAAAGTACTTGATGATAAATTCGGCTTTACAGGTGAAAAGGTGAGTAAAGAAGTTTTGAGTTTTCTCAATGGATAGTTTTAAACCTAATAATAGATTAAAAGGGATTCATCGTGAAAGATGAATCCCTTTTTTTATCACTAAATGGTACTCATTTATCACTTTATGACTGTGTTACAATTCCTGTTTGAATTTTTAACCTATATTCAAACAAGAAAAACAACCAACGCCTATTTTAGGTGTAGCACAAAACTTATTTGATAATATGGATGCATTTATTGACTTTTTTGCTAACCTGACCAGTCTTCAAAAGTTGATTTGGATTATTAGTATGATGACAATTTTTTGGGTGCTTGAAGGAGCCTATCCACTTCGAAAATTCGATTATAAAAAATGGGAGCATGCCAAACCCAATTTTATTTTGTTGGCGACTACGATTTTTATCAATGTATTATTTGGGCTAGCGACTGTAGGCGTCTTCAATTGGTTGGATGAAAGTCAATTTGGACTGTTGAACATGGTAGAATTACCCGTGTGGGTAGAAATGATATTGGCCGTCTTATTATTGGATTTTCTAGCGCAATATGTAGTACACTATATGCTGCATAAATTGCCTTTTATGTGGCGTTTTCACACGGTTCACCATAGCGATACCAATGTGGATGTAACTTCGGGGACGCGGCATCACCCGATTGATTTTATTTTTAGGGAAACTTTTGCCTTACTGGCAATTGTAATAGCCGGCCTTCCTTTGTCTTTTTACGTATTCTATAGAATTTTAACCATTCTTTTTACATATTTTTCACATGCCAATATGAAGTTACCACTATGGCTTGATAAGGCTATAAGTTTAGTGTTTATATCTCCAAACACCCATAAATTTCACCATCATTATGAGATGCCTTGGACTGACACTAATTATGGGAATATCTTTTCGATCTGGGATAGAATATTTGGAACGTTCATTTATCATAATCCGTATGATATTGTCTATGGCCTTGATATATTGGACAAAGAAAAATCTAACGACATCATATACCAACTAAAAATACCTTTTACCTATTCCAAAAAGGATGCATAACAATATTGTGATTTTTATTGAAATGTAACAAAAAAGGGAGGCTAACATGCTGACTTTTTGGCATTTTATGATTAATTTCACAGGTGTTCCCTTATAAAAATCAGGACCGTTTAATTAAATCGATAATATGAAGAATACGAACAAAGACAAGAACAGGGTTCTTGCAAATGAAAATTCAAGAAGAACCTTTGTAAAAAATACAGCTTTACTCTCTGGAGCAGCAATGGTATTACCAACTTTTCAAATGGATGCAATGGTAAACGTATTTAATGATAAGAAACTTAAAATCGCTTTAGTAGGTTGTGGTGGTAGAGGAACCGGAGCTGCTGTACAAGCATTGAAAGCTGATGAGAACGTTGAGCTTGTTGCAATGGCCGATGCTTTTGAAGATAGATTAAAAGGTAGTCTTATGAACATTTCCAAAGAAATGGGAGAGACTAAAAAAGTAAATGTAAAGGACGAACATCAATTCGTTGGTTTTGATGGCGCCAAAAAAGCTATGGATTTGGCCGATGTTGTAATATTGGCAACTCCTCCTGGTTTTAGACCCGAACATTTTGAATATGCCATAAACAATGGCAAACATGTTTTTATGGAAAAGCCTGTTGCTACTGATGTTCCTGGAGTTCGTAAGGTATTGGCGGCCGCTAAAAAGGCAAAAGAGAATAAATTGAATGTTGTTGTGGGTCTTCAAAGACACTACCAGTCAAGTTATTTGGCTGCAATGGAACAATTGAAACAAGACAAAATAGGTAAGATTGTTTCCGGTCAGGTATATTGGAACAGTGCAGGGGTTTGGGTACGTGAAAGACAACCTGGACAATCTGAATTGGAATACCAAATGCGAAACTGGTATTACTTTAACTGGTTATGTGGTGATCATATCTTAGAACAGCATATCCATAATATTGATGTGGCAAACTGGTTTATTGGTGAAACTCCAATTTCTGCACAAGGCATGGGTGGAAGACAAGTAAGAACTGGCAAAGATCATGGTGAGATTTTTGACCATCATTTTGTTGAGTATACATATCCAAGTGGGGCAGTTATTGCCAGCCAATGTAGACATCAACCAGATACTATGCGTAAGGTTTCAGAGTTCTTCCAAGGAACTAAAGGCACGGTATCCACAGCAGGTGACAGGGCTGAATTGAAAGATTGGGATGGTAACTCTCTCTTTAACCACAGAGGAAAAGATGATCCTAACCCTTATCAAGTTGAACATGACAAATTATTCGCTTCAATAAGAAGTGGTGGAGTAATCAGTGATGGTGAACATGGTGCTAAGAGTACCATGAGTGCGATTATTGGTAGAATGGCTACCTATTCTGGTCAAGTAATTACTTGGGAAGAAGCAATGAAATCTGAATTGGTACTAGTTCCTGACGGTTTGACCTGGGATTCTCCAGCACCAGTACAGCCTAATGCCGAAGGATGGTATAACATTCCAACCCCAGGAAAATCAATCGTTATGTAATTATTTCGTTAATAGATTTTATGAATGTATCTAAACAGCTATTGTCCCTACTTTTGGTAGGGACAATTGTTTTATCCTGTAAGGACAGAACACAAGAGGAAAAACAAACAACGAAAGTTGAAAAGCCAAACATCATTTACATTTTGGCAGATGATTTAGGTTATGCCGAGGTTGGCGCCTATGGTCAAGAAAAGATTGAAACACCCAATATTGATGCACTGGCTAAAAACGGAATGATGTTTACACAACATTACTCTAGTGCACCTGTTTGCGCACCTGCCCGTTATATGTTAATGACAGGACAACATGCTGGTCATGCCTACATTCGTAGCAATTCAGAGTGGAAAGAAAGGGGAGAAGTCTGGAATTATCGGGCTATGGCCAAAGATTCTACTTTGGAAGGTCAAGGGCCTATGCCGGCCAATACCATCACCATGGCAAAAAGATTGCAGGATGTTGGCTATACAACTGGATTGGTAGGTAAATGGGGACTAGGAGCACCTCATACAGAATCAATTCCCAACAATATGGGATTCGATTTCTTCTATGGTTACAACTGTCAAAGACAGGCACATACTTATTATCCTTTGTTCCTATACAAAAACCGTAACAGAGTGCATTTGGAGAACGATACAGTGGCACCAAATACTAAATTGATAAAAGGGGCCAATCCCAATGATCCAAAAAATTATGAACCTTTTACCTTAAATGAGTATTCTCCTGATCTAATGTTCCAAGAGCTGACCAATTTTGTTGACAATAATAAAGAGAAACCTTTCTTTTTGTATTGGGCTACGCCTATTCCTCATGTTGCTTTACAAGCGGACAATAAGTGGTTAGAACATTATAAAGAAAAATTTGGTACTGAAGAACCTTATTTGGGTCAAATGGGATACTTTCCGCATCAAAACCCTAGAGCAGCATATGCGGCAATGGTTTCTTATTTGGATGAGAATATTGGTAAACTGATTCAACAGTTAAAAGATGAAGGCATCTATGACAATACATTGATTGTTTTTACTTCAGATAATGGCCCATCATATGCAGGTGGTGCCGATCCTGAGTTTTTTGAAAGTGCGGAACCTTTTGAAGGTGAGTATGGTCGTGGAAAAGGTTATTTATATGAGGGTGGTATTAGAGTACCAATGATTGCTTCTTGGGCCGGTAAAATTGAACCAGGTAGTAAAAGTGATCATATTTCGGCACACTATGATATGTTGGCCACTTTTGGGGATGTTGCTGGATATGAATTACCAGAAGGTTCAGATGGTATAAGTATCTTACCATCATTACTTTCAAAAGATAAACAAGAAGAACATGAATACATGTACTGGGAATTTCCAAGCTATGGAGGACAAATAGCAATTAGAATGGGCGATTGGAAGGTTATTAGACAAAACTTGAAAGATAAAAAGAAAGAGGCCACCATTGAATTGTACAACCTAAAGGACGACCCAACTGAAACTACCAATATAGCTAATGAACATCCGGAAATTTTAGCAAAAGCCGCTAAAATATTTGATCAGGACAGAACTTCTCCAGAGTTGGAACATTTTAAAATGCCTCTTGTTGCAGATGGTTTGTTAAATGAATAACTGACTATTTTACCGAAAATTTATAAACACAAATTGAAGAATATACTTCCCCAGGCTCTAATAAGGTTGAGGGGAAGTTGTTCTTGTTCGGAGAATCTGGAAAATGTTGGGTTTCTAAACAAATAGCTCCTCTGTAATCATAGCTACCCCCATTCTTACCTATTGTTTTTCCATCCATGAAATTACCTCCATAGAACTGTATGCCAGGTTCGCTTGTGAAAACTTCTATAATGCGACCACTCTCTGGTTCATGAACCTTTGCAGCTATCAATAAGCCTTCGTTATTTTTTTTAGACTGATCCAAAACAAAATTGTGGTCATAACCACCGCCCAAATTCAATTGTTCATGTTCTTTGTCAAGCCCTGATTGAATGGTTTTAGGAGTGTTAAAATCGAAAGGTGTACCCGCAACAGACATTAATTCACCGGTAGGTATCAATCCTTTATCTACAGCTGTAATGCTAGAAGCGTTTATTTGTAAAATATGGTTATTTATAGAGCCATTGCCCTCACCTTTTAGATTGAAAAATGAATGGTGAGTAAGATTTACATGTGTCTTTTTATCTGTTGTTGCAGCGTATTCAATTCGTAGCTCATTATCATCAGTCAAGGTATAATCAACACTTACTTTTAGGTTCCCAGGATAACCTTCTTCCATATCTGGTGAGGTTCTTTTAAAACGGATAAAATTTTGGGAGACCGAGTCAACATTCCAAACTACTGATTCAAAACCTTTTAGACCACCATGAAGGTGATTACCGTTGTTATTTTGAGCTAGTTCGTATTCGATGCCGTCAATTTTAAATTTGCCTTTAGCTATTCTATTACCATACCTGCCAATTACCGACCCAAAATACCCGCCGTTTCCTTCCTGGTATTTGTCCAAAGTGGAATAGCCCAAAACAATATCCTCCATTTTTCCATTTTTATCTGGAGTTAAGAGGGTTATCAAACGTTGGCCATAATTTGAGAATGTCGCTTCGACACCATTCTTGTTTTTCAAAACATAAAGCCCTGTATCTATACCATCAATTGATGTTTCAAAATCATTAAACGTTATTCCAGAATCCGTTATATTTTCTTTGCTTGAATTTGTTTTGCTCGTTTTCTTTTTTTCACCACAACTTCCAGTAGACAATAGAATAAAAAAAATACTTATATAAATAATAGTGTTATTTTTCATTGATTTCTTTTTTGGTATATGAAGATATAAATATCTTTACAATTCTTGTTCGACTTAATGAAATCAATATTTATAATATCCTGTTTTTGCCTTTTCTTCGTCTTTAGGCAATGGTAATTGTTCTATTGCTTCAATTATCGAATCTCGGTGGACTGGAAAAACGTATTGCCTCTTAATTTGGAGCAATAGAGGTCACTTATTTTACCTTTTTGAACAGGATTTCATGAAAGAATTAAAAATTAATAGCTTATGCAGTTTTTAGAGAGTTTTAGTCCGGATCTTACAGTTGATTCGCCGGGCCGAATAAATATTATCGGAGAACATACTGACTATAATATGGGGTATGTATTGCCAACTGCAATTGAAAATAAAATTACCTTTCAATTTCAGAAAAACGGATCCGAAAAAACATGCCATGTATATAGTAAGGGCTATGATACAGGTTTTGAACTTTCATTAGATAATCTTGAAATAAGTAAGATAGAATGGGAGAACTACATTTTGGGTGTTTTAAATGAGATTTCTAAGCGAACTGATAAAGTAAGAGGCTTTGATTGTGTCTTAGAAAGTCATGTTCCTATAGGTTCTGGTGTAAGTTCCTCTGCGGCTCTGGAATGTGGACTTGCTTTTGGACTCAATGAAATGTTCGATTTAGGATTAAGTAGAATGGATATTGTGGAACTTTCCCAGGCCGCTGAACATACATATGCAGGGACCAAATGCGGTATCATGGATCAATTTGCTTCAGTCATGAGCAAAGAGGGTCATGTGATTCTTTTAGATTGCGAATCCATGGATTATTCGTATATACCTATTAACATTCAGCCGTACAAAATTGTGTTGTTGAACACGAATGTTTCTCACAATTTGGCCTCAGGAGAATATAATGTTAGAAGAGCGCAATGTGAAGAAGGGGTAGCTATACTTCAGAAAAAATATCCCGAAGTAAAATCTTTGAGAAATGCCGATATGGATATGTTGAATTCAGTTAAAAATGAATTGAACCCTGTAGTTTATAATCGCTGTTCTTATATAATTAATGAGAAAACCCGTGTATTGGATGCTGTTGAAGCTCTCAAAAACGATGACCTGGAAAAAGTGGGGGAGTTGTTGTACGAAACGCATGAGGGGCTTAGCAAAATGTACGAGGTAAGTTGCCCTGAGCTAGATTTCCTTGTTGAGTTTTCTAAAAAATATGATACTGTATTGGGAGCAAGGATGATGGGCGGTGGTTTTGGAGGTTGTACAATTAATCTTGTTCATGAAGATGCAATTGAGGCATATGTTAGTGAAGCTTCAAAGGCTTATAAAGAAGCATGTAATTTAGATTTAACTTCGTTCGAAGCTAGTCCCAGCCGTGGAACGTCAATCTTAAAAAAATAATATGGATATTGATTTCAACGAAAACCCGCATAGAAGGTTCAATATATTAACCGGGGAATGGATATTGGTTTCCCCCCATAGAACCAAAAGGCCATGGCAGGGAAAGACTGAAAAAGCCTCGTTGGATTCCAAACCAAAATATGACCCAAAATGCTATCTGTGTCCCACCAACGGTAGAATGGGTGGAGCTAATAATCCCGATTATAAAAAACCATTTTCATTTGTGAATGATTTTTCGGCTTTATTGCAAGATGTTGAGGAAAAAAAATATAAGAACGGATTGCTGTATGCAGAGTCTGAGTCTGGCATATGTAAGGTGGTTTGTTTCTCTCCTGACCATTCGCTTACCTTGCCTTTGATGTCTACCGAAGAAATTGCTGATGTGATTTCACTTTGGCAACAGGAATATAAAGAACTTGGTGAGAATGAGAGTATTAACCATGTACAGATCTTTGAAAACAAAGGGGATGTCATGGGATGCAGTAATCCTCATCCACATGGTCAAATATGGGCGCAACGTAATGTGCCACAAGAAGTACAAAAGAAATCAAATAGATTATTGGACTATTGGCAAGAAAACAACCGAAGTATATTAGAAGATTATCTTGTGCAAGAACTTGAATTGGATGAGCGAATACTCTTGGAAAATGAGCATTTTGTGTCATTGATTCCGTACTGGGCAGTTTGGCCTTATGAAACCATGATTGTTCCCAAAAGACGAATTCCCCATATTGGAGACCTTTCAGAGGATGAAAAACAATCCTATGCAGAAATCTTACGTAAAACAACAATTCGTTTAGATAACATTTTCCAAACTTCATTTCCGTATTCTGCTGGTATTCATCAAGCGCCAACAGATGGGGAAGAGCATCCTGAATGGCACCTTCATATGTCATTTTATCCGCCTCTTTTGCGATCTGCGACCGTTAAGAAATTTATGGTAGGGTATGAAATGTTTGCCAACCCACAACGTGACATAACCGCTGAGCAAGCGGCGAATACCATTAAGGCTTTATCAGACGTGCATTATAGTAAGTCTATATAGTCTATTTTCCACATTTATTTTCCAGTAATGATATTTGTCATGGTTTGTGATTGATAAAGGTTTTAGCTTTATATTAATCTTAAAACCATTTAGACTATGACAATAGATATTCAATATGTTCAAATGCCTACTAGTGAAGCTATGAATGAGCTTCTATCTGCTAAATTAGACCGACTAGCTACAAAATATGATTGGATTATTAGAGCCCAGGTTCATTTTAAACAGGAAAATGATCCAACAGGAAAAGGGAAGATTTGTGAAATGGAATTAAGTGCTCCAGGCCCTAGGATTTTTGCCCAATCAAATGAAGATGATTTTGAAAAGGCCGCCGCCAAAACTATTAAGGATTTGGAAAAACAATTGAGTAAAAGAAAAGCTATAATGAATAAACGCTAGTATCTTGAAATAGAATTAACCCAAAAATTCAATGTCATGAAAAAAATACTTATACCTATAGATTTTTCCGATTTTTCAGAATATGCCCTAGAAGTTGCAGCCAAATTGGCGAGAAAGTTCAATGCTGATTTAGTGGTTCTTCATATGTTAGGACTCTCAGAAGCAGTTTTCACAAAGGATGAAGCCCAAGAGTTCATGGAAGCTCAATATTACATGAAATTGGCCAAAAAGAGGTTTGATGAATTTTTGGATAGACCCTTTTTAAAAGGAATCCGGGTTTATGAAACTGTCCAGAATTATAAAGATTTCAATGAAATAAACAATATAGTAAAAGAACAATTTATCGATTTAGTGGTTATGGGATCCCATGGTACCAGCGGGTTAAATGAATTGTTCCTAGGTTCCAATACCGAGAAGGTGGTACGCACCTGTGATACTCCAGTTTTGATCATTAAAAAAAGGAGAAAGGATTTTAATATTAAGGAAGCCATTTTCGCCAGTGATTTCGAAGTTGAAAACATTCCGGCTTATACAGAGGCCATGAGATTTTTTGATAAACTTGAGGCCAATGTTCATTTGGTTTATGTAAATCGGGCCAACCAATATTTTAGAAGCTCTGAAGAAATAGATAAACAGATGCAACTGTTCTTGAGGACAGCTCATCACAGCTCAATTCCTGAAGGCCGAAAGGTGAAGGTAGTCAACGATTATAGTGTTGAAGAAGGTATTTATAATTATGCCAAAAATATAGACGCCAATATTATTGCATTGCCAACACATGGTAGAAAAGGGCTTTCACACTTTTTTAAAGGCAGTATAGGTGAGGATATAGCAAATCATGCAGATTTGCCGGTGCTTACTTTTAAGCTCTAATACTCACTTTGGAGTAACATTTTAAGTTTAGCCAATAATACCAATTCAGACTTGTTTTTCTTGGCATATGAGGAAGCGATTGCCTGCGCAGTATGCCAAATAAGTTTTCTAAGCTCTTCATTGAATACATCTTGATGTTCGATAAAGAAAAGACGGAATTCCTTAAAACAATTGTTACTTTCGGCATTTGTTTGTTGTAGTTTGGTAAAAACAGATAGAATCCCATATTGTGCCTCCAAATTAGATTCTTTTGAATATGGATTCGCAATATGCCAGTTTTTCAAAATTGCAGATTTCAATGATGCTATTTCTTCTGGGGTGATTCTTTTATCTGCCATAGCTACTGAATAAAAGAGTTTCCCTAGATTTAGGTCTAGTAAGTCATTGTTGTTTTCTATTGAAGGACTTAGTTTATTCATATATAACTTTTTAAAATGACACTTCAGGTGTGTTTTCTTTTATGAACGATTTTTCAATTGGAAAACCAATGCGCCTTAATTCTCGCTTCACCTTGTTTAACGCTTTAACGCTTTTATAGACAAACGATAAGGTGTTGCTTTTAGGGTCAACTTCTAGAATTTTTATCTCCAGTATCCGACTAAGGTTTCTAACAATAACACGCTTGCATTTGTCCGAATTAAGCTTTTCGATTTTTGCTGTTGCTTTCATAATTTTTTTTGGGAAAGTTATAATACAATAAAAACCATGAAATTGGTATGATTTGCATCAGGCCAAAAATGAAGGTATTTTAATTCATCTGTAGCTTAATCACATTAGAATGAATATAGTTCTGGCTATTGATTTAGGAAGTACTTTCGCTAAAATTGGGATTATCTGCGAAGAAGGAAAAATTGTGGTACCGAACGAATATGGCGATTTATGGACCGTCCGCCGGTAGCTAGGACACAATTTGAGCAGAAAAAGTAATTTAACCCTGGATTAAATGCGCCAAACTTTCACTATCAACTATATGTTCTGTTATCGAAAAAACCTTCTTGCGGTTCTTTCTTACGGTTTTATAGAATTTGGCAATATCATCCTCAAGTTCTTGATGCTCGTCCCTAAATATTCTTGAATCATGTTTAAATGGGTCATCTATTGTTTGGGCAATGTGAGTAAGGTGCTCATCAACTCTTTTTAGCAAATCCTTGCCCATTTTTTTATCATTCAAAATGCTTTGACCGATTGATTTTACGGCATCAAGATTCTCTTTTTTGGTAATCCAGATGAAGTATTTGTTCAATAGATTATTAAGAAATCGCAAATCTTGTTTATAAAAGGTCAAATCGGATTTCCAATGTTTGGTCAATACATATAATTCGTTCCAATCAGTATCTTGTATGTAATTTCCTTTGGGTCTGGGTCTATAGTTTTCCATTATTATCACTTTTGATTATCACTATTAAAGTTAGTGTCAACTGGACATATTTTTCATGACATTTGTCACTAAAACATGAAATTTAAGATTGTTATTGGCTAATTATATGACCGTCGCCCATTTCAATAATACGGTCTGTATTATCGGCAAAATCGTGATCGTGTGTCACAACCAATAGGGAAAGGTTCCTTTCCGCTGCGAGATCTTTGAAAATTCTCATAACATTTTGCGAATTATGACTGTCCAGGTTTCCGGTTGGTTCATCGCCCATTATAATTGCCGGGTCATTAATCAGTGCCCTTGCAATTGCCACACGCTGCTTCTGCCCACCAGAAATTCTGGACGCCAATTTTAAAGCTTGATCCTCTATATCCAGTAACTTCAGCTTTTCCATAGCATCATGCTCTATTTCCTGCAATGATTTTAGCCCCAACTTTTTAGCTGGTAGCATTACGTTTTCCAATACCGTGAATTCTGAGAGCAAATAATGAAATTGAAAAACGAAGCCAATATTCTTGTTTCGAATTTTGGCAAGTTCTTCATGATGCTTTCCTGTAACTATTTCCCCATTTAAAAAAAGATTGCCCTCATAATCGGTATCCATTGTGGAAAGAATGTACAATAGCGTTGATTTACCACAGCCCGATTTACCCATTATAGATACAAACTCCCCATGTTTTATAGTGAAGTTGATATCTTTTAATACATGGAAAAGAACAGGTTCCCTAAAGTACTTGTTAATGTTTTGCGCTTCCAATATTATGTTGTTCTCCATACCTATTGTCCTCTAATTATTTCAACCGGGTCTATTTTCCGTGCTTTTTTAGAAGGTAGATAGCCTGCCAAAAACGTTGAAATCATCGCAAAAGTGATTCCTATTATGTAGTACCAAGGATTGTAATTCACGGGGAAGGTTTTAATTGTTGGCAGTGCCTCTGTTTCAAAGGGCAGGTTGTCTATAACCACTGAAATTGAATAACCGATAACAAGCCCAAGAACACCACCAACTAAACCTATGAGTATTGCTTGACTGATAAAAATATATTGCACATCGCGACCTGAGAACCCGGTAGCCTTTAAAATGGCTATATCATTCATTTTTTCATAAATGAGCATATTCAAAATATTGTAAATGCCGAAACCAGCTACAATCAATAAAGTTATCGATACCGCATAGGTAATAAGATTTCTGATGGATGTTCCTGTTTCAAATTGGGCATTTGCGGCTTTTATATCAACTGCAGTTAAGTCAAACTGATTTTCAATGTTCCGTGCCATTGGAACTGCATTTTCAATGTCAAATAATTTAACATTGATATCGGTAAAATAGTTCTTAGGCTCGCCCAAAAGCTTTTGTACTGTTTTTAGGGTTGCAAAGCTCTGAATATTGTCTATATCGGCCAACCCACTTTGATAGATCCCGACTATTTTAAGCGGAAACAGATCTCCACGTACGGTGCTTACCTGTACGGTATTACCAATATCCAAAGACATTTTTTTGGCAACACCAGCACCTATTAAAATACCATTGTCATAATTGTTCAGTGCTTCTGGGCTTCCTTTTACAATATAATCCCCGAAATTGAAAAGGCGTACTTCTTCCAACACATCAATACCTACAAGATTACCGCCCAATTCAATAGATCCCGAAATGTAAAAAATCTGCGACTTTAATTGGGGAATTGCACCTTTTACATCAGGATTGCTTTTTAACGTCTGCATAAGAGGAAGGGCATTGTGAATTTTTGATTGGGTGAATTTTGGCTTAATCGAGTAGATGATTTTGAAACTGTTCTCTATTTTATCGTAAAGGTCAAGTGGTTGGGTTACCGAGGGCTTAATTTCATTGTAAATATGAACATGGGGCGTTCGGTTCAAGATGAGCCCATCCAACAATCCATTCAGACCCGTCATGAAACTTACTAAAATGATAAAAGTCCCTATGCCAAAGGTAACTCCCAATGCGGCAATACTCGATTGTTTGATCCTGGTTAGGAGGTGGGTTTTAGAAATATTCAATATGACCTTCCAATTGATCATTCTTCGGGTTTTAATATTTCTGTTTGCTCATCTAGTCCTGAAAGTATTTCAACCTCCTTTAGATTTCTAACCCCGACGGTGACCTGTTTTATACCATCAGACGTATTTACCTTATTGTCTTTCATTAAATAAGCCAACGGTATTGTCAAAATGTTTTCTTTTTTTGAAATAATAATATTTGCCTCACCAGCAAGCCCTGGGTACAGTGTTTTTGGTGCATTGTCGAAAAAAGCTTCAACCTTAAAGGTTTGGGTGCGCTCATCTTTTTTAGGATAGATTTTGAATATTTTTCCCTCGAAAACTTGACCCCCATAGGCATCTAATGTGATGACTACTTTTTGGTTGGTTTTAAGCTTTACAATATCCACTTCGTCAACTAATAATTCAATCAGGAAATCATCTGTACTTCCTATACTGGCGAGAGGTTGCATAGTGGTTATTATTTCGCCGATATTATTGTAAATGGCATAGACACGACCATTTATTTTACTGGTTATAGTAAAATCCTTAGTGGTTACAACGGCCGCTTGGTATGTATTATTTGCTTGTTTAACCCTATTGTTTAATTCATTTTTGGTCCTGTCGAAATTATTCTGCAATACTTTTAAATTGTTGAATGAAAGTTCGTAGTTCAGTTTTCGCAGGTCATATTCTGCCTTTGATCCAATTTCCTGTTTCCATAATCGATCCTGCCTGGTGAAATTGATTGAGTCGTTGTGTAGTTTTAATTTAGCCGTCAAAATTTCCTTTTGTAGACCTTCCAACACTGTAGCACTTCCATTGTATTCGGCTTGTGCCAGTTGAAGATTAATTTTGGCATTTTCTCTATTCAAGGCAGGTGTTTTATTGAATATTTGAAATAGTGCACCTCCATTTAAAATAGTATCGCCTTCATTCACATATTGTTTGTCTAAAATTCCAGCAACCGCAGAATACACTTCGTAAAGACTGTCTGGTTGAATTATGGCCGAAGCATAAACTGATTCTACCAGCGTTGATTTTTTAGGTTGAATACGCTCTTTGTCAGAACCACAGGACCACATAAGGGAAATAAGAAGTAAAACGAACAGTCCAAATCTCATGATAGTTGTCTTTAACACTAAAAATACAAAACTCTCTTTCAAGGTTTTGTCTTGTTGATTAAAGTTGATATATTACCATCATTATTGTTTTTTTAAAATGATAATTGTCATCTTTTAATGCCTTTTGTTAGGCTAGATTAGCGCGCAAAAATAGAATATGAAAGAAATGGTTATGAGGATTGGGAATAGAGTGTCAATAAATTGCCTTCCCTGTGTGTGTATTGGTATTGTATATCTATGGTTTGGTATGTTGAAGTTTTTTCCTGGAGTGAGCCCAGCTGAAACTATTGCACTGGATACCATTTCTGAACTCACTTTAGGAGTTGTTACTCCAGATGTGTCAATCATATTGCTGGCGCTATGGGAAACCATTATTGGCGTTTTATTAATTATAGGATTGTTTAGTAGAGCAGCATTGAATCTGGCCATTGTTCATATGATACTTACCTTTACCCCATTTTTATTCTTCCCGGAATTAACATTTACCAACGCTCCGTTTGGTTTAACCCTTTTAGGACAATACATTGTAAAGAATATAGTGTTCCTTGCCATTATGATTTACATTCTTTCTAAAGAGCGTAAAACAGAAAGGAAACTTTTTAGTTAACCCATTACATTATATATTCTTATTCATAATTACTAAGTTTGTTTTTTAGCATTATAATCTCGTTTTGTTTTTTTTCCAAACGCCCAAGTAAATCGTGGATCACTTGAATGCCTTCCAAGTTTATGTCTAAGTCAGAGTATAACCGAATGATTTTTTCAGCCTTCGCTATTTCGTTGAGCGCGAGATATTGCAAATCTTTGACATGAATTAGTTCAATCAACCCGAATTCATGCAATTCAAGCATAAACTTAGTCTCAATTCCGTGTCCAAGACAAAACTTCCTAACTTCTACATATTCATACTTTTTCATTTGTTCTTTCTTAATGAGGCCAATTCTTTAAAAAGATCTTTCTCCTGATTTGATAGGTTTTTAGGATTTTTGATACTATAGGTTATAAAAAGATCTCCATACTTTCCATCTCTCTTGTAAATGGGGAATCCTTTCGATTTCAGTTTGATTTTGGTTCCGTTTTGAGTTTCGGGTTTAACCTTTAGTTTAACTTTTCCATCAAAAGTATTAACGGTTATATCACCTCCTAAAAGTGCGGTATAAAGATCAAGTTCAACCACTTTATATAGATTACCACCATCTCTTGTGAAATTGGTATTGTTAATTATTGAAAAGGTGATGAATAGATCACCATTTGGCCCGCCGTTTCTGCCGGGACCACCGTGTTCTTTTATTTTAATAGTTTGCCCATTTTCAATTCCTGCCGGTACAGTGATACGAATATTTTTGTTATTGACCGTTAGAGTACGTTTATGGGTTTGATAAATATCGGTCAATTGCAACTGTAGTTCGGCATTATAATCCTGACCCCTAAATCTTACTTGGCTCTGCCCTGAACTTGCCGATGAATGCCCACTTCCGAACATTGATTCAAAAAAATCTGAAAAATCATCTTCTCCAAAACCTCCTGATTGTTGTGTGCGATATCCTCTTTGTTGTTGCTGGGCTTTTTTTGCTTTTTCTATTTCATCGGCATGTTGCCAATCTTTACCGTATTGATCATATTTTTTTCGTTTATCAGTATTACCCAATACTTCATGTGCTTCATTGATTTCTTTAAACTTACGTTCTGCATCAGTATCATTAGGGTTTACATCAGGATGATATTTTCTTGCGAGCTTACGATACGCTTTTTTTATATCGTTCTGTGTTGCTCCTTTTTGAATACCCAAAATACTGTAGTAGTCAATGAACTTCATGATCTACAAAAATTAACTATGAATATAAAACTAACCTGTGTTCCTTTCCTTAGGAATTGTAGCTGAAACTTTCATTATCTTTTTTCACCTGTAATACATGGTCGGCAATGGTTAATATCTCTTTTTTCACCATTTTAAAATCTCCCATTAAAGAAGTTTTACTCTTTTCAATACTGGATTGTTCAAGTAATAAGGCTTCATGGGATAGTGATTTTTCGCCTTTCATAAGGTCAATCAGGCGCTTTTGCTGATCTTTCACTCTCTTTTTTAAGCGGTCACAATTGTAACAAAGATCTTGAAATCGCATTAGGCTTTCGCGCATTTCATCAAGATTTTCATTTTGCACCATTTCGTCGAAATATCTATCTAAAAGTTGTTGTAAAAAACGAAGGTCTTTAGAATAGAACATCAACTCCGTTTTAAGATCTTCGCATTTTGAGTAATTCAATTGCAAGTCAATGGGCTTCTTCACAATATCAGGATTGGATGCAATATTTTTCATGATGAAATGATTTTTACTAAAGTTACAGTCATCTATAATTTGAAAATATGATTTATGTCATATGACTACAATTGTCCTTGAATTAACTTACTTAATAGTATAAAGGGCCTATTTCGATGGTTGGGGCTAATTAATAAATTATTCATTCATGAGGGTATTTGCGAGGAACAATAACATTTTCAAGCTGCTTTCCGAGGCTGTATCAGAGGGTTTGTTGGTAGTGAATAGAGAAAGGTTGATTGTAGCCACCAATAGAAAGGCAGATAGGATGTTTGGATACTATCGAGAAGAATTGATTGGAAAGCCATTGAAAATGCTGGTTCCCGACCCTTATAAGAAAGGACATGACAAACATGTTGACGAATATTTCAAAAATCATAAAGCTCATAAAATGGCTGTTGAACGCAGTCTTTATGGCAAACGTAAGAACAAAGAACAATTCCCTATTGAAGTAAGTCTCAATCCATTTAGAATTTATGATGCGGATTATGTATTGGCGCTTGTCTTTGATCAGACCGAAATAAGCAAGCGGGATATTAAAATCAAAGAACTGAATGACCATTTAGAAAAGAAGATCAAAACTCGTACTCTTGAGTTAAGGGAAACCGTAGCTAAGCTAAAAAAAGAAATCCGTAGACGAAAAGAAGCCGAAAAGAAAATAAAGTTCGCCTTACAACGAGAGCGTGAATTAAATGAATTAAAAACCAAATTCCTTTCCTTGGTCTCGCACGAGTTTAAAACTCCATTAAGTGGTATTCTTACTTCGGCCACTTTGGTCGGTAAGTATAAAGGTTCCGAACATCAAGAAAAAAGGGATAAACATTTGAAAACGATAATCGGTGAAGTTAAGCACCTAAATGCAATATTGACCGATTTTCTTTCAATAGAACGACTCGAAAAAGGAAAGGAAATATATAAATTCACAGAGTTTTCTTTGAGCAAGGTCGTAAATGAAGTGGTCTATAATGCGAATATGCTCCTAAAAAGTGGTCAACACATAAATTATCCCCAAAATATTGATGATGTTGTTATTTATCAAGATGAAAAGATTGTTACACTGATTATCACAAATCTCTTATATAATTCAGTAAAGTATTCTCCCGAGGATTCGGATATTGATATACTTATAGCTATTGAAAATGATATGATGATTTTGAATATCAAGGATCAAGGTATTGGTATTCCTAAAAAAGACCAAAAACATATTTTTGAAAGATATTTTAGAGCTGAGAATGCGCTCTTGAGTCAAGGTACTGGGATTGGCTTGAATATTATTAAAAGTCATATAGAGAACTTGGGAGGTGAAATTAGTTTTATAAGTGTTGAGAACAAGGGGTCAACCTTTACAGTAAAACTTCCAATAGGAATTAAAATCGATGTATAATTAAATTGATCATTATGCGAAAAGTATTATTGATTGAAGATGATACGGTACTAAGGGAAAATACTGCCGAGCTTTTAGAATTATCGGATTATGAGGTAATCACCGCTTCTAACGGAAGAAAAGGTGTGATAGCAGCGAAAGAACATATGCCAAATGTTATAGTATGCGACATCATGATGCCGGTTTTGGATGGCTATGGTGTGCTTAAGGAATTGGGAGAAGATGAAATGACCAAGCATATACCTTTTATCTTTTTATCAGCCAAAACGGAGAAAAAAGATGTACGAAAAGGAATGAACCTAGGTGCTGACGACTATGTGACCAAACCTTTCGAAGAGACTGAACTTATTAATGCCATAGAAAGTAGATTGGCGAGAGCTGCAATTTTAAATGAATTTGGGAAGCCTGTAGAAAATGAAGAAAATACAGATGACAGTGGCATAAAAACCATTCACCAGTTTAAAAATTTTATGGATGACAATGGTGAGGAAATGCAATTTTCACAAGGTGAAGAAGTATATCGTGAAGGTGGTAATGTGCACATGGTATACTTGGTGTTGAAGGGAATTGTAAAGACATATAAATTAGATGAAAGTGGTAAAGAATTGATTACAGGAATATATAACGCTGATGAGTTCTTTGGTTTTTCATCATTGACTGCAAATGAAGTTTATGAAGAATTCGCCACAACTATGGAAGATACCAAGCTTGTAGGTGTAAACAAGGATAAGTTACGTTTGGTTTTAAAGGAAAATCAAGACTTGGCAATGGAACTTATGCATGTTTTGGCGGAAAACCTAACAGAGGTAAAACAACAATTATTGGAAATGGCCTATGGATCCGTCAGAAAGAAAACTGCAAGTACGTTATTAAAGTTTGCAGATAAACTTAAGCAGGATAAAGATGGCAATATGCACATTCTCAGAAGCGATTTGGCAAGTGTTGCTGGCATGGCCACAGAAACTTTGATACGCACACTTTCAAGTTTTAGGAAAGAAGGGCTCATTGGGATGGAAGATCACAGTATAAAAATTCTTGACGCCAAAGCCTTGGCCAGTATTTATTAAGGGTATGCTTTGTTTATTTGTACATGATACTAATCATTTTTTTTCGTGCTATGGGGTACTACATTTAGGCCTTTAACCAAAATGAACTGAATGATGTTGCATATTTTAGTACCTACCGATTTTTCAGAGAACGCCTGGAACGCTTTAAAATATGGGCTACAGTTATATAAAGATTTTAACTGCACTTTTTATCTTTTACATGTAAATCCGATTCCTAAGTATTCGGGCGCAGGAACAGCGGTCAAAGGGTCTTCAAGAATGGCCCATGAAACTATATTAAAAGAAACCAATGAAAATCTTGAAGACTTGTTGTCCAAAGTTGAGAAGAATTACGTCAACACTAAGCATTCGTTTGTAACTATAGGTTTGTATGATTTTTTTGTTGATTCAATCAAACGGGAAGTAGAATCAAAAAAAATAGATTTGATAATAATGGGTACCAAAGGATCATCAGGTCTTAAGAAGGTTACCATGGGCAGCAATACTGGGGATGTAATAACAAAGGTCAAATGTCCATTATTAGCAGTGCCAGAGAATACAATATTCAAAAGACCAATCGAAATAGCTTTTCCTACAGATTATCATTTAGGTTATGATTTAAAAGTTTTGGACACGCTTATTGATATGGTAACAATGAACAAATCTGACTTGAGGGTTCTTCATATTTCCAAAAAAGGTGAGGGGTTAAGTGAAGAACAGCAAAAAAACAAGGAATTTTTGAACGATTACCTACAAGATGTAGAACATAGTTTTCACTCACTCACGGGTACTGACATAGAGGCTGCGGTACAATGTTTTACAGAGAGTAGGAATACTGATATGATTGCGATGGTTGCAAAGAACCTGAATTTCTTTCAACGTATACTATTTCGGCCTAAGGTTGAGCAAATTAGCTATCATACCGATATACCATTTCTTGTTCTACACGAATAAAACAAAAATTGTTTCAGTTTTGGGATTGTATTATTTCAATAATATCATTTTTTTGAAGAACACCTGATTGCCGCCAAACCTGCTTTCCATTTTTAAACAGGAGCATTGTGGGTACTCCTCGCACATTGTATTTCGAAGCTATTGATTGATTCTTATCAACATCTATTTTTACAATTTTTACGGTATCGCCCAGTTCCTCTTTTACATCTTTCAAGATAGGGGCCAGCATCTTGCACGGGCCACACCATTCCGCAAAAAAATCTACCAAAACGGGAATATCTGAACTGATTAATTTCTTAAAACTACTCTTCATGACTCAATTTTACAGTGCAAATTAATAAAACGCCTATTGGCGCAAACTGACCAATATCATGGTTTAAAACTAGAATCTCGTTTAACTTTGGTAAAACTAGTAAATCTTGAGTCATGAGAAAGATTTTGGTGCCTACGGATTTTTCGGAAAACGCTTTCAATGCATTAAAATATGCGTGTCAGGTTTTTAAATACGAGAAAAGTGAAATCTTTATTATGCACGCTTATGCAGATGAGGTTTATCAACAAGATAGGCTAACAAAACGATCTCAACTTGAACAGTTAAAAGAGGAAACATCCCAACGCTCAGAGAGGCGCTTAAAAAAAGTTCTTGATGAGGTTGAGTCCCATTACCCAAATCCTCATCATAATTATAGAATTGTATCTGCTTTTGGTTCACTTATAGATGAAGTCAATGATTTGGTGAATCAAGAAAACATGGATATTGTTGTGATGGCCACAAGAGGAGAAACCAACAATCGCAGTATTACTTTTGGAAGTAACACCTTGCAGGTACTAAAATATATCAGTTGTCCGGTTTTGGCAATTCCTGAAGGTTTTGAGTATCATGCCCCTAAAGAAGTACTCTTTCCTACCAATTATTTAGTCCCCTATAAAAGACGTGAATTAAAATTACTTTGCGATATGTCAGGATCTTTTAGATCCACAATACATATGCTTTATATTGATCCCGTTCAAAAATTATCACTGCGGCAGGAGGACAATCAACAATTTTTAAATGATTGTTTGCCAAAGGCTAAACTGGTATTTGAGACGACCCAAGAAAAGGATAAGACGATTGCTATTACCAAGTACATTGTTCATAAAGATATTGATATGTTGGTTTTGGTGAACTCTAGACACTCTTTTCTTGAAGATATGCTCTGTCAATCAACTATTGATAAAATAGGGCTGCACATAAAAATTCCGTTTTTGGTAATGCAAAACTTATATAGATAATTAAAATCATGAAAAATGAAACGTATAATTCTACCTACCGATTTTTCAGACAATGCATATAATGCGATTTGTTACGCCCTTAACCTCTTCAAGGATGAAGAAAGTACATTTTATCTTTTGCATACATATACTCCGGCAATTTATCAAGCAGAGTATGTGCTTCATAGTCCAGGACAAATAGGCCTTGGTGATATTTATCAGGAAAATTCTTTGACACAATTAGAAGATTTAAAAGCGCAATTAAAAACCGAGTTCAATAATAAAAAACACACTTTCATGGTCCATTCGGCTTTCAACACTTTGGTCGATGAGATTGTTGAGACTTCAAAAAGTGAAAATGCCGATCTCGTTATTATGGGCACCCAAGGAGCAACAGGGGCCAAGGAAATTTTGATAGGAACCAATACGGTACATGTGATCAAAAAAGCCTGTTGTCCTGTAATCGCCATTCCACCGAAGTTTAAATACGAAACTCCAAAAGAGATACTATTTCCTACGGATTTAGAAATTAATTTTCAAGAAGAACAGTTGAAAGAGCTCAATTTTTTGGCTAAAAACCATATTTCTAGAATAGATGTTATACATGTATCGGCAGGTTATGATCTTAGTAAGACCCAACTAAAGAATAAATCAAGATTAGATGATATTTTTAGTGGTATTGCGCACTTGTTTCATGAACTTCCAAATCAAGAAGTCATAACGGCGATCAATAATTTTCAAAGTAAGCATAAAGTAAACTTATTGGTAATGATACAGAATAGACATACATTTTTAGAGAGACTTTTTATTGAACCTGTCATTAAGAAGTTAGGCTTTCATGTAACTATACCATTTATGGTAATTCCTCCACATAAAAACAATTGACAATGCAAAATATCTTAATACCTACCGATTTTTCAAATGATGCGTATAATGCTCTTTACTATGTGTCAAAGCTTTTTAAAAGCAAAGCCTGTAATTTTTATCTTTTAAATGTCTATGACGAAGGCACGCCACTAATAAGTCGAAAGGTAGATAATGGCCATGGTGAACATAAAGGATTGCTAGAACAGCTTAGTGATGAATCCCACGAGGAGCTAGATCATACCTATCATAAAATTAATCTTGACCATAGGTGCCCTAACCATAAGTACAAAATGATATCGAAAAAAATGGATTTGGTTGAGGCGATCAATATAGTTATTGATGATCACGATATAGATCTTATAGTAATGGGTAATAAGGGCGCAACACAGAGGTTGGGTGTTTTTTGGGGAAGTACCACCACTAAAACCATAGCATCTGTTAAAAGGTGTCCAATTCTTGCTGTGCCGATGAATTCAGATTTTAAGGTGCCTTACGAAATTGCTTTTGCTACAAACTATAAAAGATTTTATGATGCAGAGGTTCTTGAGCCTCTTAAACAAATGGCCACAAATTGTGGAGCAGCCGTACGTGTAGTGCATATAAATGAGGAAGAGCAACTGACCAAAACCCAAGAAGGGAATTTGAAAACTTTAAGGGCATATTTAGATCCAATGGAAAATTCAGTACACTGGATGCCTAATTTTACTAGTAAAGCCAAGGCCATACAAGTTTTTTTAGATGAGTTGGGCATAGGCATGTTGGTCATGGTTAATTATGAACATAGTTTCTTGGAAAATTTATTACATGAACCCGTTATAAAGAAATTGACTTTCGATATTGAAACTCCATTTTTGGTAATTCCTGGAAACAACTGATTTTAGTCATTGTTAAAACCCATGGAATTTGACATTTTTAGAACTAACATTAAAATCGTTTTTCATGAAAAATATTGGTATTTGGTTAGACAAGGAGAAAGCTCTAATTGTAACAATTAAAGAAAGTTTTGAAGAACTGGAAACGGTGAATTCAGATATTGAGGTTT